>JAYYEE010000465.1:0-14587 GCA_036160175.1 Planctomycetota bacterium | reverse complement strand
GGCTACCGCGAGGATCGGCTAGACGAGTGGTCTGACTACGTCTGCACCGGCCTGCAGCTCGTCAATCACCTGCAGGACCTGAAAGAAGACCTGATCGAGCGTGATCGGGTCTACTTCCCCGTGGAAGAGCTCGAGGCCTGCGGGGCCTGCGTGGACGATCTCCGCGCCGACCGCGCCAGCCCGGCCGTGCGACGGTTCGTGTTGGAGCAGGCAGATCGCATCGGCCGGGACCTCGCAAAAGGTTGGCCGCTGGTCGGGGCGGTGCGGGGCCGGCTGCGGTTGGAGCTGCGGGCGATCCTCCGCGGCGCGGCGGCGGTCTTGGCCAAGATCAGGGCCGCGGACGGCGACGTGCTCGGTCGGGACGTGCGGCTGAGCAAGGCGGCGCGCGTTCGGACGGTGTTCGCGGGGTTGCTGATGCGGGGTGAGCCCCGTTGGGGGGCGTCGTGAGCGAAGCCAGCGTCCAGCGTCCACCTGACGCCGAGCTCGACCCGCGCGGCATCACGGCCCGCTCTGGATCCAACTTCCTCGCCGGCTTCGTCTGCTTGGACGAGGCGCGGCGGGAGGCGATGACCGCGATCTACGCGTTCTGCCGCGTGGTCGACGACGCAGTGGACGAGTCGCCGGACCCGGCGACGGGGGCTGCGCGGCTCGCGTATTGGGGCGAGGAGCTCGAGGCTGCGGCGGCAGCGCGGGCACGGGCGCCCGTCGGCCTTGCGCTCCAGGACGCCATGCAGCGCTTCGGCGTCCGCGCGGAGCCGCTCCGGGAGCTCGTCGCCGGCTGCGCGACCGACCTGGACCCCGACGGCCCAGCGGACGAAGCCGCGCTCGAGCTGTACTGCTACCGCGTCGCCTCCTGCGTCGGCTTGACGTGCCTGCCGGTCTTGGGCGCGGACAGCGCCGACGGCCGGCGCTATGCGACCGCGCTCGGCCACGCGCTGCAGCTCACCAACGTGCTCCGAGACCTCCGCGGCGACGCGGAGATCGGGCGCTGCTACGTGCCGGCGACGTGGCTCGCGGAGTGCGGCGTCGAACGCCGAGACCTGCTCGGCACGTCCGACGCGGCGCTCTACGCCGGGGGTGGGGGAGTGACCCGCTTGTGCGAACGCTTCGCGCAGCGCGCGCGGGAGCGCTTCGCGGAAGCGCACGCCCTGTTGCGGTCGTTGCCCAGGGAGGAGCGGCGAGGGCTCGTCGCGGCGCGCATCATGGGCGCCGTCTATGCGCAGCTGCTGCGGCGGCTAGAGCGGCGCGCGGGAGACCTGATCCTCCCGCGGGTGCGCGTCCCGAAGTGGCGCAAGTTGTGGGCAGCTGTGGTGGTGTGGGCCGGAGTTCGGGCGTGAGCCGACCTCGTCGGGTCGTCGTCTTGGGAGGCGGCGTAGCCGGCTTGTCGGCGGCGTTCGGCCTCGCAGACCGGGGGCATCGCGTGTCGCTGTTGGAGTCGCGGCCGCGCTGCGGCGGGCGGGCGTTCGCGACGCACGACCAAGTGCTGGGTCGACCGATCGACAACGGCTTTCACGTGATGCTGGGGTGCTACCGCGCGACGCGCGCGCTCTGTCGGCGGCTCGGCACTGAGGACGGCTTCGAGCAAGGCGACCGGCTGCAAATGCGTTACCGGTTCGCCGATGGTCGCGGCACGTCGCTGACGCTCTCTCGACTCCCGGTGCCTCTCGCGATGCCGTGGGGCGTACTTCGGCTAGGCGTCGGGTTCGGCGCGCGTCTGCGCGCGCTGCTTGGGATGGGGTCTGTGCTGCTCGGCGCGCGTGCGTCTTGGACGGTCGCGGATTGGCTCCGGCGGCGGTGGCAGCAGGGCGCGCCCGACCAGGTGCTGTGGCGGCCGCTGTGTCGAGCCGTGATGAACTGCGAACCCGAAGAGGCGAGCGCGTCGCAGTTCTTGGCGACGCTGCGCGAGGCCTTCTTCGGTCGCGCCGCAGGCGCCGCGCTGTGGATCCCCAAGCGAACGTGGGCGGAGCTGCTCGGAGACCCTGCGCCGGCGGCCCTAGAGGCGGCGGGCGTCTCGTTGCGCACGCGCGCGCGGGTGCGCGAGCTCGAGGTCCGCGGTGGCCGCGTCGCGTGCGTGGTGTTAGGCGATGGCGAGCGGGTCGAGGTGGGGGACGACACGCTCGTCGTCTCTGCGATGCCGTGGTTCGCGTTAGCGCGCGCGCTCGGGGGCGATGCGCCGGCGGCCGGGGGCGCGCTGCGCAGCGCGCCGATCGTGACCGCCTACTTCGACGTGGTCGACGGGGTCGCCCCGCCCGACGAGGGCCCGGTCGTCGCGCTGGTCGGGGCGGCTCCGTTTCACTTCTTGCTGCGAACCCCCGGCGACGACCCGCGGCGCTTCGCGCTCCTCTCGGGCGGAGACCGCGCGTTCGACGGGATGTCCGTCGACGAGATCGCCGCGATCGCGCGCGCAGAGGTCGGTCGCTACTTCTCCGGGGTCGATCTGGAGCGCGCGACCGTGCGCGTTCGCAAGGAGCAGCACGCGACGTTCGTGCCGTCGCCAGAGTCCGCTGCGAGCAGGCCGCGCCCCGGGCGCCTCGTCGGCGGCCCTGAGAACCTGTTGGTGTGCGGGGACTGGACCGCGACGGGCTTCCCCTCGACGCTCGAAGGGGCCGCGCGCTCGGCGGAGACGCTCGTGGCGACGCTAGGCTCCCGCTAGGGTCCCTTCGGCGGGGCGAGCGTCGACCGGAGCGCTTGCTCGAGGTCGGGGAACGCGAACGCGAATCCAGCCTCGAGCAAGCGCGCTGGGCGCGCGCGCTGGCTGCTCAGCAAGACGTCGCCGAAGCCCCCGAAGAGCAGGCGCAGCGCGAAGCGCGGCACCGGAAACCACGTGGGCCGCCGCAGCACTCGGCCGAGCGTGCGCGTGAACTCGGCGTTGGTGACCGGTCGCGGCGCGACCGCCAGCACCGGGCCAGAGAGCGCGTCGGCTGTGAGCGCGTGCTGCACCACGGCGACGAGGTCTGGGAGCGCGATCCAGCTCATCCAGTGCTTGCCGTCGCCGCGGCGGCCGCCGAGGCCGAGTTGGAACGGCGGCAGCATCTTCTTAAGCGCGCCGCCATGCTTGTCGAGCACGATGCCGATGCGGAGGTGCACGACGCGCGTCCCCTGCTCCTCGAGCGGGCGCGTCCCCGCTTCCCAGTCTGCGGCGACCTTAGCGAGGAAGTCGTCGGGCGGGCCGAGGCTGCTCGCCTCGTCGAGCTCGTGCTCGCCGCGGTCGCCGTAGATGCCCGTCGCGCTCGCGCTGACCATCACCTTCGGCGGCTGGTCCATCGCTGCGAGCGTCGCGCAGAGGCGCGCGGTCGCGGGGCCGCGGCTCTCGTGGATGCGTCGCTTGCGCGCGCTGGTCCAGCGGCCGCCCGCCACGTTCTCCCCTGCGAGGTGTACGACGGCGTCCACCGCGCCGAGCGCGCCCGGGTCGATCTCGCCTGTGGACGGGTCCCAAAGGGCGGTCTGGGGGGCGTCGGCCGCACGGCGAACCACGCGGACGACTTCGTGGCCATCGGCCGTGAGGGCGTCCGCGACCGCGGTGCCGACGAGGCCGGACGCTCCGGTGATCGCGATGCGCATGTCTGGTGGCGTTCGCGCCGCTGGCGTCACGAGATGCAGCGGCGGCTCGGCACGAGACTATGATGTGGTCGACATGGGACAATGCCACAGACGCGAGATGTTGGGGGCCCTGCTCGCGCTCTCGACGGTCCCGTGCGTCGCGCAGAAGAGCCCCCTCGAACGAGACGTCCAGCAGGCCCTCAAGGACGCCCGCCCCGCGCTCACCGCGCACCTGAAGGCGGCGTCGCGCGGCGTGCGCTCTGGGGAGCTCGCGCTCTTGTGTCTCGCCGGATTGCACGACGGCATCTCGCCATCCGATCGGTTGCTCAGCGCCGCGCTGTCGCGCCTGGCGAAGGCCAAGCCGGATCAGACCTATGACCTCGCGCTGCGGCTGCTCGTGCTCGAGGCGTGCGCCACGCTCCCCGGTCGCCGAGATCTCGCGAAGCGCGACCTTAAAGCCCTGTTGATGCACCGGTCGCCCGACGGCGCGTTCCAATACGGCCCGCGCCCGAGCACGTGGGACTTGAGCAACACACAGTACGGGGCGCTCGGTCTGCGCGCAGCGTCGTCGATGGGTCTCAAAGTCGGCAGCGAGGTGTGGTCCAAGCTGGCGCGGACGATCGGCGCGAACCAGACCAAGAGCGGCGGCTTCGACTACGGGCCCGTTCGCTCTGGCGATGACAGCTACGCGTCGATGACGGTCGCGGGGATCGCGGTCCTCGCGATCTGCAAGCAGGCGCTGGGAGCGCGCAGCCAGCCGACGAAGCGGATCGACGCGCAGCTGGACCGCGCGTGGGCGTGGATGGCAGACCGCCAGGAGGCGATCGGGTCGGCCAAGGAGCGGTCGTGCTATTACTTCCACTACGGCCTCGAGCGCGCCGCGATCCTGTGTGACGTGGTCATGGTCGGCGGCAAGACCGACTGGTACGCCAAGGGCGCGCGGATGCTGATCGAAGATCAGCGCTCCGGCGGCGGGTGGTCCAGCAGCCAGGACGCGTTCCCCGGGAGCCACCTCTCTAATGGGCGGGGGGACAGCGTCCCGACGGCGTTCGCCGTGTTGTTCCTGCGAAGGCGCTTTCAAAAGAACGCCGGTCCGATCACAGGGAGCGTGGTCCGGCTGGCGAACATCGGTCCGCGCTCCAAGCCTGAGGCCGTCGAGGAGTGCGCGAGACAGCTCGTCGCCGCGGGGGTGCCGTCGATGCCGGACGTCCTCAAGGCGATGCGGAGCGACGTCGGCCAGCAGCGCCAAGTCGCGGCCAAGGCGCTCACCGCGATCACCGGCGAGGGCTTCGGCTTTGACCCGGCAGCTGACCGAGAAGCGAACCGCGCCGCGGTGCGTCGCGCGGAGCTCTGGTACTTAAAGAACCGCTAGCGGCGCCACGTGATCAGGTCGTAGACGCGCCTCTTGGCGCCGCCGATCGACTCGTAGCCCGCGAGCATCTCGTCGCCGCCCGCTCCGTCGAGCTGCGCGCTCTGGAGCACCACAAGCCGCCAGTCCTTGGGGTCGCGCAGCGCGACCGTCGCTGCAGGCTCGCGCGCGCCGTCGACCTGCTCGGACATTCGTGAGACGAAGCCAGCCATCAGGCTGAACAGGCGGTCGAGGTCGAAGACGGTGTCTTCGTCCTCGAACAAGAGCCGCCGCAGCAGGCGGATGCCCTCCGCGGTGTCGAGCTGCGGCGCGCGAGGGACGCCCGCGTAGAGTTCCGCGACGGCGTCTTCGTCGCGGACCATCACGAGGTCGTCGGCGTCGACCTCGGTAAACGCCCCGCGCGTCGAGACGCGCGCTTCGTTGAAGACGCTGGTAAAGCGCTCGACCAGCTCGTCTTGTCGGCTCAGCAGCGACAGCAGCGCGGGGACGCGCAGCGTGACCGTCCGCCGCCAGGTCGGCTTCTTAGCGAAGCCGGTCCCGTCGCTCTGGTAGCCAACTGCGCGGATGTCGACGTCGGTAGACCGGACGAGGCCGAGGACCGCCGTCGCGACGTCAGGGACCTGCACGCGGAACGTCACGAGGTCATCTTTGCCGTCTTCGTCGAGGTCCATCATCCGCAGCGCGGTCACGTCCTCTGCGACCGCCTGCGTGCGCGCCTTGCGGAACTGCGGGCCGCGCTCGGTCCCGAGGAAGGTCCAGAGCTTGCGGCGGTGCGCGATCACGAAGTCCGGCACGCCGTCGCCGTCGACGTCGCCGCGCTGCAGCTGCTGCGAGTCGCTGAGCACGGCCGTACGGCCGAAGTCCACCGAGGCCTTCGGGGTGCTGTCGACGAACTGCTTGATGTCGACCGCGATCGGTTGGTCGAAAGTGCCGTCCGCGCCCTGCAGGTGGAACGCGTGCACGTCTCCTTCCCGCGTCAGCATGTCCGGCTTTTGATCGCCGTTGAGGTCGAGCATTCGCACCTGCGGGACGTTGACGCTGCCGACGAGCTCTTGGTCGAGGCCGCGGCCGCCGGGGTCTAGATCGACGCGGACCCGCACCTTGACCTGCGGCAGGCGAACGAAGTCAGGCACGCCGTCGTCGCCCGTCTCTACCTGAAAGTAGGGCGTGACGCCGCGGAGCCCTGGGAGCATCAGGTCGAGCTTGCCGTCCTCGTTGATGTCGACAACGAACGGCGAGAACTGCGGGCGGTCGACGCGGATGGTGAAGCGACCGCGCCGCGCTAGCGCGACCGCTGCTCCGCCGTCCCAGTCACGGCACGACGTGCGGCGGCGGTCGGCCAGCACGACCTCGCTGCCTGGTCGCGCGAGGACGTCGGCGAGCGCGACGATCGTGTGCGAAGGATCTCCGATCTCGACTTGGCCGTCGGGCACCCAGGCTGCGTCGCGCCAGCGCACTCGCAGCAGGCGCTCTGACTGGAGCAGGACCAGCTCGCGCGTGCCGTCGCCGTCGGTGTCGACGACGCGCTGATCGAGCACGCCGTCGGCCTCGAACGACGCGATCGTGCGAGCCTGCGCCGGCAGCGCAGCGAGCGCCGCGGCGAGCGCCGCGGTGAGCGTGTGAGCGTGGCGGGCCATCATCGCCGGAACCTCAGGTGGCGGAGCTCGCCGCGGACCGTGATCAGCACGTCGTCGCCGGCGTCGTCGGTGACCTGGATGAGCGAGCGGCTGGGCACCTCCGCGCTGGCGTCCGCGGCGGCCATCGTCAGGCCGCCGCCCGCCTTGGAGAGCAGTCGGCGCTCGAGCCGCTTGCCCGCGAGGGCGAGCACGTCGCCGGGGAAGCCCCGCTTGCCCGGCCGCACATACACGAACGGCTCGCGCATCTCCTTCGTGCTCGTCAACGGCAGGGCCACGTTTAACGACGGCCGCTTCGCGAAGGCGCCGTCTTCGTTCGCGAACACCGTCAACTGCCCGTCGACGCTCGCGTCGTCTCGCTGTGTCAGCGCGCTGATCGAAGAGGTCCGGATCGTCACGCAGGCGAGGTCGAGGTCGCCGTCGCCGTCGACGTCGACGACTTGCGGGGCGCGGGCCATGGGCTGCATGCGCAGCCGGCGGGTGGGGCGCGCGGGCCACGTGCCGTCAGGCTTCGTGACGAAGAGGTCGACGCGGGCCTCGACGGCGTCGTCGCGCTTGGCCGAGGTCGTGAGCAAGAGGTCGGCGCGGCCGTCGTTGTTGACGTCTGGCCACTGCACGTCAAAGGACGGATCGACCAGCTTCAGGCGGTTGCCGGGCAGCGGCAGGGCGCGGTCCTGACGGGCGAGCACCTGCGGCTGGGTCCAGGCGCCGAAGTACGCGACGCCGTTGCGCTGCGTGATGAGGTCGGCGCGGCCGTCGCCGTCGACGTCGGCGCGGGCGCAGAGGGGCGTGCGCGCCGAGGCCTGGACCAGCACCGATCCTGCGCGCGTCGGGCGGCCGGCGGAGAAGCGCAGCGCGAACTGCCCGCTGCCGACGGTCGCGCTGCCGCTGCCGCCGCCGACCGCTGCTTGGATCTTGTCGCGCCACGCCGGCAGCTCGAGGCGCTGCGCGGCGAAGCCGTCCGCACCCTGGAGCCACGCCGACCAGCCGTCGGGGCTCGGCAGCAAGAGGTCGTCGCGACCGTCGCCGTCGAGGTCCATGACCGCGTCGGTCAACGACATGGCAAGGCGCGTCCACGGGGTCGGCCATACCAGCGTGTGGCGAAACAGCTCGCGGTAGTCGAGCGCGCCGCCTGGCTTCATGACGACCGCAGCCGCGACCGTCGGCGTGAGCAGCACCAGCTCGCGGCCTGGGTCATCAGCGCAGTCGCAGAACGAGAACGCGACGACGCTGCCGTCGAGCTGGTAGCGGCGGTCGGGCTTGGGCAAGAAGGCTGGGCGGCGCGGCTGTCGCAGGTGCACCTGGACCGTTCGCTCGCCGGTCTTCCAGTCGCGGCAGCTCAACACGACGTCTGCGGCGCCGTCGAGGTCGACGTCCAGCGTCGTCGCGCGCTCGATCGCGACGGTCCCGGGCAGCTGAAGCGTGGCGACCCGCGGCTCTTGCGGCGCGAGCGCTACTGTTAGCAAACAGAGTCCGATCACGCGCCGGGCTCCTGCAGCTCGTCGGCGTCGCCGCTGCGGATCGCGATCACCCAGAGCAAGCGGAACCGCCAAGCGGCGGCGGTGCTGCGATAGTGGACGAGCCCGAGCAAGGCGGACCACTCGCTCTGGCCGCGGTCGGCTTCGTAGGAGAACAGCGGGGGGACCGAGAGCTCGCGGAGGGTCGACGATCGCGTCGTCAGCGCCGCGTCGACCTCGGCGCGCTGGCCGCCGCGAACGTAGACGAGCGACAAGCGGTCGCCGCCGGCTTCGCGGATCTGGTTGAGCAGCTGCTGCGGATGCGTCAGCTCGGCTCCGCCTGCGGCGACGATGAGGTCGCCGAACTGCAGGCCGGCGCGCCGCCACGGACTCTTCTGGGACATGCCGACGATGACCGCGCCAGCGCCTGGGCCGAGCCCGGCGCTGCGCGCCTCGACCTCGGTCGCGGTCCGGAAGACGACCCCGACGCGCTGCTCTTCGCGATAGCGGTCGGTGGCGTCGCGACCAGCGGGCCGCACGCGCCCGACGAGGGTCAGCTCGGTCTCGGCCTCGCGGCCAGCGCGGTCGACGACCAGCGCTAGCTTGCTCCCGGGGCTCGCGGTCAGCTCGAGCTGCCGCCACTGGCTCGGCGTCGCGATCTCGCGCGGCGCGCCGCCGTCGAGCTCAACTTCGAGCAGCAGGTCACCCGGCGCTAGGCCGGCGCGATCTGCGGGCGAGTTTTCGACGACCCGTTCGATGACGACGGCCTCAGGGTCGTTGAGCTTGGCTTCGAGCGTCTCGCGCGCGTCCTTGACGTAGAGCCCGGAGAACGAACCCGCGGGCATGGCGGCGCGGGCCGCCTCGTCCGAGGGCTCCGCGCGGAGGTCCAGCGGCTCCTCCATGTCCCGCAGCGCCGGCGGGCGCTCGGCGAGGTCTGGGGCGAGTGAGCAGGACGGGAGCGTCAGCGCGGACAGCGCGAGGAAGCAGACGGAGGGCGGCTTCATGATCATGAGATTCGCATGCGCGGGACGACAGATGCGAGCAGCGCCGCTGCGGCGGCGATCCACGCCATGGGCGCCCAAAGGGCGAGCGGCTCATGCAGCCACAGCGCGTCGGCCGCGCCGCGCGCTGTCGCGCTGAGGAACGCGAGGACGGAGTCGTCGCCCCAGAGCGTGGGGAGGTGGCTGGTGAGCAGCCAGCCGCGCTGCGGCGGCGACCAAATCCGAATGAGGTCGGGCGCCAGCAGGGCTGCTGCCGCGAGCGCGAGCGCCATCGCGGGTCGTCGCGCGAGCGCCGAGGTGGCGGTCGCCACGACCGTCAACGCTGCGAGCGGCAGCGCGAGCACGCCGACCGCCGTGAGCATCGTCGGGAAGACGTCGGAGGCGGGCGCGAGCAGGTCTCGCTCGCCGTAGCGGGTGACCTCTTCCAGGTCGCCGAAGCCGAGGGTCGCCCAGCTGGTCGCGGCCGCGGTCGCGACGAGCGCCGCCCAGCCGACTGCGGCGGCCGCGAGCATCACGCCGAGCTTGCCGAGCCAGATGTCGGCGCGCTTGACGCTGCGGATGGCGGTGTTCCGCAGCGTGTCCGCGGCGACGTCTGCTGCGATCGTCTGGCTCGCGAACCAGAGCAGCGCGAGCGCGAGCACCGGCGTCGCGGACTGGAGGCTCTGCGCGACGGCGAGGTAGCCGCTGCCAGCGTCGGCGCTGAACTGCGCGCCGGCCTCGACCTTGGCTAGCCCCGCCTGCACGTCGCGGCGGTAGTTCCACACCGAGGCGGCGGCGGTCACGCACGGCAGCAGCAGCAACGGCGCGCTCGATCGCCGCCGCGCCAAGACGCCAGCTTCGAAGGCGGCGGCGCGTCGCAGCGCGCGGTCGGTTCGCCCCATCGCAGGCGGTGGGGCGGGAGCGGAGGTCGATGGCGCGGCTGCAGGCGCGGGCAGGTCGACGGAGCCCGCCTGTAGGTAGATGCGCTCCAGGGTCGCCTGCTCCGGCGCGAACGACGTCAACTCGCCGGCGCTGGTGAGCGCGCGCGTGACGTCGCTCGGCGATTGATCGCGGAGGTCGACGAGGAGGCGGTCTCCGTCCCGCTCAGGGCTGAGCTGCATCGCTTTGAGCGTCTGGGCCAGGGCCTCCACGGGCGCGCCGCACACAACGTGGCGCACGCCGACGCGCCGACGCAGCGTCTCGAGGTCGCCTTCGGCGATCATCTCGCCTTCGCGGAGAACGCCGACGCGCGTGCAGAGGCCCTCGAGCTCGGCGAGCTGGTGGCTCGACAAGAGCACGGCGACGCCCTGCTCTCGAGTGAGGCGCTGCAGCAGCGCGCGCAGCTCCGCGATGCCCTCGGGGTCGAGCCCGTTGGTGGGCTCATCGAGGAGCAGCAGCCTGGGCTGGCCGAGCATCGCCTGCGCGATCCCGAGGCGCTGGCGCATGCCCATCGAGAAGGTGCCGACGCGCCGGTCGATGGCGGCGGTCAGGCCGACGGCCTCGATGACGCGCTCCACCTCGGCGCGGGCGGCTGGCCGCGCGATCCCTTGGAGCCGCGCGAGCGCGCGGAGGTTGTGGCGCGCCGAGAGGTGGAGGTGGAAGCCCGGCCGCTCGATCAACGCGCCGATCAGGCCGTTGGCCTCGCGCCGGCGCAGGCGCGCGTCGGCGCCGAAAACCGAGACGCGGCCGCGGGACGGCTGCAGCAGCCCGAGGGCGAGGCGCATCACCGTGGTCTTGCCGGCGCCGTTGTGGCCAAGGAAGCCGTAGCAGTCGCCGGCGTCCACGCGCAGCGAGACGCCGCCGATCGTGCTGCGGCCGCCGTAGCCGAAGTGCAGGTCTTGAATGTCGAGGGCCGTGCTCACGGACGCTCGATGCTGCCCAGTGACGCTAGGACTTCAAGACGCGGCGCGAAGGAGTTCGTATCATCCCAGCCCCGGATCATGGACGTTCTTCATCGCGCCTTCGCGCGGACAGCGGCGCGCAGGCGCCATCTAGATGAGCCCAACCTGCTGCGCTCGCTGACCCTCGTGATCAACGGGGTCCCGGGCGGCATCAACTTGGGGCAAGGTGTCTGCGACCTGGACTCGCCCGCGCCCCTGATCCAGGGCGCGATCGCGTCGATCGGAGGCGAAGACCGGCAGCTCTACACGCCGTATGCGGGCTTGCCGGAGCTGCGCGAGGCGATCGCCGCCAAGCTCCGTCGGCACAACCAGCTCGACTACCAGGCCGAGAACGTCGCGGTCTGCACGGGCAGCAGCGGCGCCTTCTTCGCCGCGGGCATGACCTTGCTTGAGCCACGCGACGAGGTCGTGCTGTTCGAGCCGTTCTACAGCTACCACTGGACGACGGTCCCGCTGTTCGGCGCTGTGCCCAAGGCGGTGCGCCTGCAGGGCAAGGAGCTCGCGTTCGACCCGGACCTGTTGCGCGCGCAGCTGACGCCGCGGACCCGCGCCGTCGTCGTCAACACGCCCGGGAACCCATCGGGCAAGGTCTGGACGCGCGAAGAGCTCGCCGAGCTCGGTCGCGTGCTCGACGGCACCGACGTGATGGTGCTGACCGACGAGGTCTATGAGTACATGTGCTTTGACGGTCGCGAGCACGTTTCACCCGCCACGGTGCCGGAGCTCGCGGAGCGCACGCTGACGATGAACTCGTTCAGCAAGACCTTCTCCGTGACGGGGTGGCGCGTCGGCTTCCTCGCGGGCCCTGCCGAGGTCGTCGAACAGTGCGGTGTGGTGTTCGACCAGGTCGAGGTCTGCGCGGCGCGGCCGACGCAGCGGGGCGTGCAGCGCGCGCTCGAGCAGCTGCCCGACTCCTTCTACACCGACCTGCAGGCCGAGTACCAGGCGAAGCGGGACCTGTTCTGCGCGGCGCTGAAGGACGCGGGCTTCGGCTTCGACGTGCCGCAGGGCGCGTACTACGTGCTCGCGGACTACTCGGACGTCTTCGGCGACGTGTCGCCCTACGACGCGGTGACCACGATGATCGAGCGGATCGGCGTCAACGCCGTGCCAGGGGACTTATTCTTCGCCGAGCCCGAAGGGGTGCGGTGCATGCGCTTCCAGTTCGCCGTCGAGCGGAGCGTGTTGGCCGACGCCGGCGACCGACTCAGGAGCCTTGCCAAATGACCGCGAGCACCGTCTCTCTCCGCGCAGGGAGTTTGATCGTCTGCGCCGCGCTGTCGGCGGTTCGCGCGCCGTCGCAGAGCGCCGAGCCTGCGGCCGGCTTCGTCGCCGAGCACCAGGCGTGGCTCGACGCGAACAGCGACGTCGTCGTGCTCAACGTCGCGGCGCACCCCGACGATGAGTCGTCGCGCACCAACATGATGCTGCGCCGCAAGCACGGCATGCGCGTCGTGCAGGTCTACTCGACCTACGGCGACGGCGGGCAGAACGCGATCGGTCGCGAGATCGGGCCGGCCCTTGCCCGCATCCGCGTGCGCGAGACGCTGCGGGCGGCGGCGATGTCGGGCGCCGAGGTGCGCTGGCTCGGGATGCCGGACTTCGGCTTCAGCAAGACGCGCGAAGAGACGCTGAAGTTCTGGGGAGCCGACGAGTTCAAGGATCGGATGCGCCGGGTCTTCGACGAGGTCGACCCCGACGTCGTCATCACCAACCACAGCCTCGACAAGGGCCACGGCCACCACCGCGCGTCGATCTGGGCGGCGATCGAGCTGCTCAAGGAGCGCGAGCGTGACGGCCGCTACGTGCCGCGACTCTACTCGCGCAGCGGCGTGGACAAGGCGCAGTTGGCCTTCGACCCGGGCGAGCTGGACCCAGCGCGCGGCCACACCTACGCGCGGCTGGCGTGGGACGCGTGGACGCAGCACGAGAGCCAGGGCCCGTGGGGCGAGCACAAGCCGCTGCGCGTCGGCAAGGACTATTGGCGGGTGGTTTATCCAGAGGGTGTCGCCGCGACGGTCGCCGCGGACCTCGTAGGGTGGGTGCGGCCGATGGGTCCGCAGAGGGACACGGAGTTGCCGAGCGACTTCCGCACGTATCCGCGTGAGCCGCGCTGGCGAGAGGCAGCGGCGGTCCGCAGGACCCTGGTCGAGCAAGCCGAAAAGTCGAGCCGTCGTCGGTGGAGCCAAGTCTGGCGGCGTCGCGCGGACGCCGTGCAGCGGCTGATGCTCGCGCTCAAGGGCGTGCGCGCCGAGGTCTGGCTGGAGCGTGAGGAGGTGCCGCGCGGTGGTCTAGGGAAGGGCTTCGTCGTCTTGCACGGCCACGCGCAGGTAACGGACGTGCGCGTCGTCAGCGGGTCGCGCCAGGGGGCTGAGGTGCGCCAGCCCGCGCGGCAGACGCCGTTCGACGATCGTCCGAGGGCTCGGCCGAGGCTGCCGACCCCGCCAACTAGCGGCGATGGCCCGCCTGCGCCGCCGCCCGCGGTTGTCGCCGACCCGCTGCCTGGCCGCTTCGAGTGGTCGTTCGCGTGCGCGTACGGACTGGCCCAAGAGCTGCCCGCCGGTCCAGAGCCGAGCTTCGCGTCGGTCACCGTTAGCTTCGCGCTCGACGGCGAGCGCTTTGCGATCACCGAGAGGTTGCCCTACACGCCGGTCGACCCGGTCGCGCTGTCGTTTGATCGCGAGGTCGTGCTCGTGCCGCGCGGCAAAAAGAGCGTGCGCACGCTCAGCGTCACGGCCAAGAGCCAGCTCGAAGACCCGGTTGAGGCCGCGGTGCAATTGCAGATGGGGCCGGGGATCTCGGCGGCGGCCACGCCGAGCCGGATCACCCTGACCAAAGAGCAGCGCGAGGCGCGGGTGTTGGTGCAGGCGACGATCGACGCCGGCGAGATGACGCCGGACGCCGGGTTGGCCGTCGGCTTCGGCGACGGGCGCGTGCGGCTGCCGCTGCGGTTGGTCGACGTGATCGTGCCAGACGGCTTACGGGTCGGGCTGGTGCGCGGCCCCGAGGATACGACGGAGCGCACGCTCGCCGACCTCGGCATCCCGTTCGTCAGCCTCGACCGCGACGCGCTGGTGTCGACCGACCTCGATCAGTTCTCGGTCGTGTTCCTCGACATCCGCGCGTACCACCACCGCCCGGAGCTGGCCGAGGTCCGCGAGCGTCTTCAGCAGTTCTGTCGCGGTGGCGGCCGCGTGGTCTCGATGTATCACAAGCCCGGCGAGTGGAACGCCAAGGAAGGTCACCCGCTGCTGTCGCCGTTCGCGCTGACGGTCGGCAACGAGCGCGTCACCGAAGAGGACGCCGCGGTGACGCTGCTCAACCCCGAGCATCGCCTGATGACCTACCCGCACCGGATCCAGTCGTCGGACTTCGAGGGCTGGGTGCAGGAGCGCGGCCTCAACTTCCCGAAGACCTGGGACGACGCGTGGCTGCCGATGCTGGGCATGAAAGACTCGGGCGAGGACAAGCAACACCAGGGCTCGCTGCTCTACACGAGCTACGGCAAGGGCGACTTCGTCTACTGCTCGCTGTCGCTCTACCGCCAGCTGCGCAAGGGCAACCCGGGCGCGGTGCGGCTGTTGGTGAACCTGCTGGCGCGCTGATCCGCGCCGCGCAGGGTCAGGCCTGGATCGACATGCGCTACAGCTGAGGCCGTTACGTGGGTTGTTTCGTGGCGCGCAGCCCGCGCCGCGTCACTTCTCTG
>JAYYEE010000464.1:0-2563 GCA_036160175.1 Planctomycetota bacterium | reverse complement strand
GGCGGCGGCACCGGCGGCGGCACTGGCGGCGGCGGGCTTCCGAGCGGCACGACGATTCGACGCGCCCTTGTCCAGTTCGACCTCGCTGGCGCGCTACCACCAGGAGCGGTGATCACCGCGGCCTCCCTCGAGTTGTTCGTGGAGCAGACGTCGGCGTCACAGCCGACGACCGCGTTCGCCCACCGCGTGATCGCTCCTTGGTCTGAGGGCTCCGTGGTCGCCGCTGGCTCCGGCGGCGGCGGCGGACCTGTGGCGCCAGGCGAGTCGACGTGGCTCCACCGCGACTACCCCAACGTGTTCTGGGCCAATCCAGGGGGAGACTTCGCGGCGACGCCGAGCTTCTCCATGTCGCTCCCGCTCACGGGCCCGACCGCGAGCGCACCAGCGCCAGGCTTGATCGCCGACATCCAGTCTTGGCTCGCGAACCCCGCAAACAACCACGGCTGGCTGCTCAAGACCGATGAGCTGCAGCTCACGACCGCGCGTCGGTGCTGGTCTCGTGAAGCATCCGCCAACGGACCTAAGCTAACGATCACCTACCTCACACCCGGAGAGGTCGCGTCCTACGGCCAGCCTTGCCCTGTAAGGAACTCCACGAGTGACTTTCAGCTGACCCTCACCAGCGGACCAGTCGCCGCCGGATCGAGCGTCGGGCTGACATACAGCTCAGGACCCGCGAACCTCATCGGCGCGAGCATCTTCTCGCTCGGGCACGACCCCGTCGGGATCCAGCTGTTCACCGGGTGCTCGACTTACCTCACGACCCCGCTGATCCCCGGTAACTGCTTCGTCATCGACGGGGCCGGCGGCGCCACAGACTCGGTCGCGATCCCACTCGGTGTACCGAGCAATCTCTTCGCGGTCCAAGGCGTCGCGATCGACTTTACGCCGACCCTGTTCACCGCGACCAACGCAGGTCTGATCTTCGTCCCGTAAACGGCTACCGCGTCTCTGGCTCGGCCTCGATCGCCATGCGCGCATTTGAGGAAGTAGTCCGCGGCTCGCGCGCCGCGCTAGGGATCGCGCTGGCCCCATCGCCCGTCGGCTTCACGCTGAGTGACGCCGCCGTGATCTTGCCCCAGTAACGCGCGCCTCAGCCTTGGTCCGGGCGTGCTTGGCGCGACTTCTTCAGGTCGCCGCGGCGCTTCTTCGCGTCGAGGCGGCGGCGCTGGCTGCCCCGCGTCGGCTTGGTAGCGATGCGGCGCTTCTGCCTGACGAGGGCCTTGGCGATCCAAGCGACCATGCGCTCTTGGGCCGCGCGGTAGTTCATAAACTGGCTCTTATGCTCGCTACAGATCGCGACCAGCCGCCCGTCTCCGTCCAAGCGATTCTCCAGCGCGGCGCGCAGCCGCGCGACGTCTCGCGCGCCGAGCACATCTGCCGCCGCGGCGAAGTCCAACCGCAGGTCGACCTTGGTCTCCGTCTTATTGACGTGCTGGCCACCAGCGCCGCCGCTGCGTGAGAACGAGACGACGAAGCACTCCTTGGGCACCACGCGACCGTCCTTCAGGACGAGGTCAGAGCGCGACATCGTCCACCCAGCCACGCTGCGGCTCTGCGCCCTGATGCCAACCCGCCGCCAGCCAAGCCGCGCCGCGAGCCGCAGCGCCCGCGCTGAGGTGATCGACGGTGACCGCTTCGCCGAGCGCGGCTTGCAGCAGGCGCAGCAAGCCGTCTCGCAGCATGTCGTCCGAGAGCACGCCCCCGCCGAGCTTGACCTGCAGCCCATCTCGCGCCTTCAGCCCAGCCTGACGCATCGCGGCCTCGCCTAGATCCACGAGCTGACGCAGGCCGTGCGTCAGGACGTCGGCGGCAAGCCAGTCCCCCGCCTCGAACGCCTCAACCACGACGGGCAAGCGCGCGGCGACCTCTGCAGGAGTGAGGCCTTGCGCCACCGCGCCGAGACGCGCCGGCGACGGCGCGGCGAACGCGCTGGTGAGCGATTGCGTCAAGACCGTGTCGCGACCGCGCCCGTCGACGGCGCGCAGCACGCCTACGATCGCGCGGCGGACGAGGTCGTAGCCGCTGCCTTCGTCGCCGAACGCATAGCCGCGGCCGCCGATCCGAAACAGCTCGCCTGCTTCGCTGCGGGCGACCGCGAACGAGCCGGTGCCCGACCACAGCAAGAGGCCCGGGCCAGCGCGCAGCCCAGCCGCGGCCGCGGCGAGGACATCGCCGCCGACCCGGACCGGAACGCCGGCGCGGCCGCAGAGCGCCGCGGCGACCGCGTCTGCGCGGGCGCGCTCACCGAGACCCGCGACGCAGCACACCACCGCGTCTGGCGCGCGGTGGGCCGACGCGGCCGCGCGGATCGCCGCATCCAACGCCGCGACGACGTCGTCATCGCCGTCGACCCCAGCCCGAGCCGTCGGTGCGTCACCGCCAGCGGCCGCGCCTTCGGGCCACCACTCGTAGCGGCACTTGGTGCCGCCGACGTCTAGACCGAGGAAGCTCATAGCGTCGTTCGTGCAGCGTCGCCGGAGCACAGCTTGGGCACAAGACCCAGACGCCTCCAACGCTTCCTGCCGCGCTCCAGCGGCCTTTGATTGGCGACATGAAGATG
>JAYYEE010000463.1:0-9605 GCA_036160175.1 Planctomycetota bacterium | reverse complement strand
CGCGCGGCCATCGCCGCGGTGGCCGCGGCGATCACCTCTCTTCGGGTCGGGTCAAAGCTGGTCATCCTCGGCTCAGGGTCTCGTCCAGGTTGAGCAGCACGATCGCGATGCGCGACCACGCCACCTCGTCAGGCTCGTTCGCCAGGGAGCGGCGCAACATCTCCAGCTCGCGCTCGCTCGGCTGCCTGGAGGTGCAGAGCCGGAACCCGAACGCGAGCTGCTCGTCGACGGGGCCGTCCACGCCGCGCATCCGCGCGGCCAGCGCGTCAGCAGCCGCCAGCGCGGTCGGGTCGTTGAGGCCGACCAGCGCCTGCAGGGGCGTGTTGCTGCGCTCTCGCCGCACTTGACACATCTCGCGCGACGGCGCGTCGAAGGCGGCGAGCTGCACGAACGGCGCGGTGCGGCGCCAGTAGGTGTAGACGCCACGGCGCCACTTGTCCTCGCCCTTGCTGACCGGCCAGCGCATGTTGACCTTGTTCATCGGGATGACCCCGCTGGTGTCGGCCTGCAGCGGGTAGACGCTCGGCCCGCCCACCTTGTGCGACAGCAGTCCGGCGATGACCAGCCAGGTGTCGCGGATCCGCTCGGCGTCGAGGCGGTAGCGCGTGCCCCGCGCGTAGAAGCGGTTGTCGGGGTCCAGCCGCAGGCTGTCCGCGTCGGCGGCGCTGCTGCGGCGGTAGGCGTCCGAGAGCACGATCGCGCGGACCAGCTGCTTCTGGCTCCAGCCGAGCCGCACCAGCTCGGTCGCCAGCCAGTCGAGCAGGTCCAGGTGCAGCGGCGGCTCGCACTGCACTCCGAAGTCCTCGGGCGTCGCGACCAAGGACTGCCCGAACAGCTCGGTCCAGATCCGGTTGGCGGCGACGCGCGCGGTCAGCGGGTTGTCCGCCGAGACGATCCACCGCGCCAGCGCCAGCCGGTCGAGCGGCGCGTCGCCGACGACGTCGGCCAGCTCCGGGCCGAAGGCGGCCGGCACGTGCGCGCGCACCTCGCCGGCGGGGCTGTCGAACGCCCCCCGGATGCGCATACGCGTGACCGGCGCAGCGCCCTGCCTCTCGCGCAGCACCATGGTCTTGGCGCCGTCGGCGCGCTCGAGGTTGACCTCGTCCTGCGTCTCGAAGAACGCGACCATGCCGTAGAACTCGCGCTGCGACAGCGGGTCATACTTGTGGTCGTGGCACTGCGCGCAGTGGAAGGTGCTGCCGAGCCACGTCGTGCCCGTCGTGCTGGCGCGGTCGACCATGCGTTCCCAGCGCGCCTCCTTCGGGTCCGCGCCGCCCTCGTTGTTCAGCATCGTGTTGCGGTGGAACCCGGTCGCGATGCGCGTCGCTTCGTCTGCGTCTGGCAGCAGGTCGCCAGCGAGCTGTTCGATCGTGAACCGATCGAACGGCATGTCTGCGTTGAGCGCCTCGATCAACCAATCTCGGTAGGGCCAGATCGAGCGACCGCCGTCAAAGTTGTAGCCGTTGGTGTCGCCGTAGCGCGCGAGGTCCAACCACGGGGCCGCCCAACGCTCGCCATAGTGCGGCGACGCCAAGAGCCGGTCGACGAACCGCTCGTAGGCGCCGGGGGCGCCGTCCCCGAGGAACGCGTCCAGCTCGTCAACGGTCGGCGGCAGCCCGGTCACGTCGAGCGAGACCCGCCGCGCCAGCGCCGCGCGGTCGGCCGCGCTGGTCGGGACCAGCCCCGCGTCCGCCCACTTCGCGGCCAATAAGCCGTCGATCGGGGTCGCCGCCCCCGCGACCGCGGGCGCCGCCGCGCGCACCGGGCGCTGGTAGGCCCAGTGTTCACCGCCTTGCTGCTGCGCGCAGCAGGCGACGAACGCGGTCGCGACGAGGGAGAGCATGCCCTGATGATCGGGACGCTCCCGCCGCGATCAACCCCCGCGCGCTTTCCGATGCCGCGCGTTGCGTCTCGCCGCGCGCCGGGCGACCGTGTACCGGTGCCCTACACCTACGACTACCCGCGGCCCGGCGTCACCGTCGACGTGGTGCTGGCGACCGTCGGCGCGCGTGGCGAGCTGCGCGTGCTGCTGATCGAGCGCGGCCACGACCCGTTCGCGGGGACGTGGGCGCTGCCAGGCGGCTTCGTCGACGAGCACGAGGACCTCGAGGTCGCAGCGCGGCGGGAGATGCGCGAGGAGACCCACCTCGAGCTCGGCAAGATGGTGCAGCTGGGCGCCTACGGCACGCCGCACCGGGACCCGCGCGGGCACACCGTCGGGGTCGCGTTCCTGGCGGTGTGCGACCCTGACCAGACGGCGGCAGAAGCCGGAGACGACGCCGCCGACTGCCGCTGGTTCGAGGCGTCTCGTCCGCCCGAGCTCGCGTTCGACCACGCAGACATTGTGCGCGACGCGCGCGCCCGGTTCGCGGAGCTCGCAGCGAGCCCAGGACGCTTCGCCGAGGCGTTCGTGGCCCAAGCACCCCCCACCTGGCTGGAGCACGTGCGGCGCGCTGCGCTCGGTGACTGATCGCCGACGCCGACGCATCCACCGATCCCATTGACACGAAATGACCGCAACCCCCCCGACCAAACCGAACTCCATGACGCAGCTGACCCAAACGCTCTTCTTCTCCACCCTGCTCCTCGCCGCGTCCTGCACCGCCAAGAAGGCGGAGCAACCCGTGCAGCCAGCAGAGGTGAAGGTCTCCGACTCTGCCCCGCCCACCTCTCAGGAGCAGCCGAAGGCCGACGGCGCCGCCGGCGTCTACGCGCTCGAGGCGACCACCATCGACGGCGCCAAGGTCTCGATGGCCGACTACCAAGGCAAGGTGACCCTGTTCGTCAACGTGGCCAGCCGGTGCGGCTACACGCGCCAGTACGCCGGCCTGCAGAAGCTGCACAGCGAGATGGCCGACAAGGGCTTCGCCGTGCTCGGCTTCCCGAGCAACGAGTTCGGCGGGCAGGAGCCCGGCACCGAGGCCGAGATCAAGGAGTTCTGCACCAGCAAGTTCTCGGTCGACTTCCCCATGTTCTCGAAGGTCGAGACCAAGGAAGGCGCAGGCCAGAGCCCGGTCTACACCGCGTTGACCAAGGCGACCGGCGAGCAGCCGTCGTGGAACTTCTGCAAGTACCTCGTCGGCAAGGACGGCAAGCCGATCGCGTTCTACAAGTCTGGCACCGCGCCGGACTCCGCAGAGCTTCGCAAGGCGATCGAAGCCGCGCTCGAGTAGCGCGCCCTTGGCGAGAGCGCCTGCGAGCGCTCTCATCGCGGCGTGCCCACCCACCAGACGCGCGTCCCGACCGCGCCGCCGTTCGACTGGCGGCTGTGCCTCTACGGCCACGGCTGGATCGCGCTCGCGCCGCACGACTTCGATGAGGAGACGGCGCGCTGGCGCACAGCCCTGCGGCTGGGCAGCGCGACCGTCGACGCCGCCGCGCGCCACGACGGCGCAGCGATCCGACTCACGCTGACCGCGCGGCGCCCGCTGTCCAAGGCGCAGCTCGCTGCGGCGCGCGCGCAGGTGCGGCACATGCTGCGGCTGGACGACGACCTCAGCGCGTTCTACCGCGCGTGCCGGCGCGATCCCTCCAGACGCTGGGTGGCGCGGCGCGGCGGCGGCCGACTCCTGCGCTCACCGACGGCGTTCGAGGACCTGATGAAGCTGCTGTTCACCACCAACGTCACGTGGACGGCGACCGAGGCGATGACCACCAACCTCGTCGAAGCGCTGGGCAGCGAAGCCCCGAGCGGCGCGCGCGCGTTCCCGACGGCGCGGCAGTGCCTCCAAGACGAGGCCTTCTACCGCGACGTGGTGCGCTGCGGCTACCGCGCGCAGGCTGCCGTCGAGCTGGCCGAGGCGTTCGTCTCAGGCGCGCTCGACGACGACGCCTTCTTCGCTGAGCCTGACAGCGACGCGCTCTGGGGCCGCATCTGCGGCCTGCGCGGCTTCGGGCCCTACGCGGCCGGCCAGATGATGCGGCTGTGCGGACACTACCAGCACCTCGCCATCGACAGCTGGTGCCGGGCGCGGCTCGCGGAGCTCGACGGCACAGACGAACCGCCGAGCGACCAAGCGATCCACGCCCGCTACGAAGCGGCGGCGCCGTATCAGGGCCTCGCGATGTGGTGCGACCTCACGGCCGACTGGCACGAAGGGGCCTGACCGCTCAGCAGGTCAGCTGGCCGCGCATCACCGTGACCGCTTGGCCGCGGAGCAGGACGCGATCGCCGACCTGCTCGACCTCGACCTCGCCGCCGCGCGGCGAGGCCTGGAAGCCCTTCATCTTGGTCTTGCCGAGGCGCTCTCCCCAGTAGGGAGCCAGCGCGCAGTGCGCCGAGCCGGTCACCGGGTCTTCGTCGACGCCCGTGCGCGGGCCAAACCAGCGGCTGACGAAGTCGTGCTTGCCCTTGGACTTCGCCGTCACGATGACGCCGCGCGTCTTCACCTTGGCGAGCGCCCCGAAGTCCGGCTTGGCGCGGAGGACAGCCGCCTCGCTCCCGACCTCGACGAGGAAGTCGTCGGCGACCTTACAGATGTTCTTCGGGCGGACGCCGAGCGCAGCTGCGATCGCGGCCTCCGGCACCGCGCCGCGCAGCTTGGGGCGCGCCGGAAAGTCGAGCTCGATGCCGCTCCCGCGCTGGTTCGCGGTTAGCACGCCGCTGCGCGTCTGGAAGCGCAGCTCAGCGCCGGACGGCGCGACGCCCTCCGACCACAGCACGTGCGCCGTCGCCAGCGTCGCGTGGCCGCACAGGTCGATCTCGCAGACCGGCGCGAACCAACGCAGCCGGAACCCTGACTTGAGCGGGATCACGAAGGCCGTCTCGGACAGGTTCTTCTCGGCCGCGACGTCCTGCATCCACTTCGCGGAGCGGCTCTTTTCGAGCAGGCAAACCGCCGCGGGGTTGCCGCGAAACGCGCGGCTCGTGAACGCATCAACCTGAAAGCACGGAGTCGTCGACATACCACCCTTCTAACACGCACCGCGCGGCGGCTAGCATCCTTCCGTGCGCTGTTTCGTCGCCTTCGATCTCCCCCGGCCGGTCCGCAACCACCTCGACGCCGTCACCGCGCCGCTGCGAGACCGCTACGACATCCGCTGGGTCCCGCCGGACCAGATGCACCTGACCTTGCTCTTCGCCGGCGACATCGACGACGCCGGCGTGGACGCCCTCGCCGGTGCGGTCGACCGCTGCGACGCAGCGCCCCTGACGCTGTCGCTGCAGTCGTTCGGGGTGTTTCCGGCGAGGGGGATCCCGCGCGTCGTCTGGGCTGGCCTCTGCGGCGACGTCGAGTCCGTCCGCGAGGCGAAGGGCGCGTTCGAAGCGATCGGAGCGCGGCTCGACATCCCGCGAGAGAAACGCGCGTTCACGCCGCACGTGACGATCGGCAGGGTCAAGAGCCCGTTCGGCGCGCTCGCGCTCATCGACCAGCTCGCCGAGCGATCGCAGGACCTCAAGGACAAGCCGTTCCAGGTCCCGAGCTTGACGCTCTACGAGAGTCGGCTCACGCCGCGAGGACCACGCTACGAGGTCGTGACCCGGCGCGCCCTGGGGGGCGCGCGCTGAGCGGCGAGCCCCCCTGTCGAGGAGCGCGCCGCCGCAGGGTCGACGGCCGCGCGCGGCCTCTAGAAGTTACCGATCTTGACGCGCACGGCGTTCGAGCCGAGCAGGTTGCCGAACGGGTTGGTGCCGAGCTGCAGGAGGTCGAACCAGAAGGACTGGCCGTAGAGCTCTAGGCCGGTGATCGCCGGGTTGTTCGGGATCGGCAGCGGCACCGCGAGGCTGGCGTTGTTGATCGAGAACAGCAGCGAGGTGGTCACTGGGACATACGCGAACGTGCCCGCTGCAGCGCCGAGCGGGCTCAACGGCACGGGCGGCGTGACCGCGGTGTCAAGGATCGTCGTCCCGATGCTCGGGGCAGACGGGACGTCGCTGGTCTCGAAGGCGATGTTGCCACCGAGCAGCGGCGAGCCCGTCACCTCGAGGCCGAGCGGGCGGACCTCAGGAAGCATGCCGATGAAGTTGCCTGGCGCGCCCGGAATGCCGAGCGTGCTGAAGTCCCCCTCAGGAACGACCGGGGAGACGCCAGCCGGCGACCAGCCGATGAGCGTGTCGTCACCGCCGGCGAAGGTGCTGCCGCCGACCGCGTCGATGTTCTCGTAGAGCACGACGATGTTGCCGGTGATCAGGTCGATCTGGACCTGCACAGTGCTCGGGTTGACGACCGTGTCCGGGTAGCTCTCGACGCCGTCCCACGTGATGTAGAGCGTCGGGCCCTGCGGCGCTGCGAGGTCTTCCTCGATCCAGACTTGGCCGCTGCCCGCCTCCGTCGAGTTGAAGTCGTGATAGGTCGCGAACAGCGTGAACTCGTCTTGGTCCATCGCCGCCTGCGGGTCGATCGGGACGAAGAACAGCGGGTCGTTCGGGCCGGTGAACGAGATGTAGCCGTTGGAGTGGATCCAAAGGTCACTGGTCGAGCCGCCGCCGAGCGCTGACGGGAAGATCACGGGCAGGTTCGGCACCGTGAACTGGAACTCACCGTCGTCGACGGCCGGCATCACGGTCTCGTTGCCGCTCGCGGGGCGGAACGTCGCGCCCTGCGCCTCCGAGACAACGTAGCCGGTCACGATGTTCGTGAACTGCAGCGCGCGACCTTGGAGCGCTGCGCTGACATTCGGCGCGTCCTCGATGCGGTCATACCAAGACGCGACGTTGGTGCCCGATCCTTCGCCGATTCGCTCGGTCTCCGCGCAGGCGTGCGGCACAGGCCCGACGTCGTAGACGAAGCCAAAGTCCGCCATCGTGCCGGTGTAGTTGTTGCCGTTGAAGACGAACGCGCCGAGCGTCGGGCCCCAAGCGTTGGCGGCCGTCGTGCCGTTGGAGATCTCGACGTTGCCGTCGAAGAAGGTGCCGGCGGGCGCGGGGTATGTCGTCACGCCGTAGAACTGGTGGCTGACGTCCACGTAAACGATCGCGAAGCCGTAGGACCCCGGGATCAGGTAGGTGTCGGGGACGTTGACGGTGAAGGCCGACTGGCAGGTGGTCGACGAGACCGCGAAGCCGCCTGACGTGTATTGGCCAGACGTCAGCAGTTGCCAGCCGCTGGGGTCATTGCTCTGAGCTGGCGCCACGGCGGGCGTCTCAAGGCCCACGTGGCTGGTGGCCTGCGTCTGGATCCAAAGCTGGATCTCGCCGACGGTCCCGACGGGCTCTTGGGTCGGGATCTCCATCGCGCGAAGCGTGATACCCGTCGGTGAGAGGACGTTGAGGTCAAAGAAGTTCGCCCCCGGGTTCGAGTAGGTCAATCCCACGGCCGCGGGGTCATACACGGTGGGATCAACGGTCAGCGTGGTTTGCGCTGAGAGGCCGGCGCAGAGCGCCGCGGCAGCGAAGATGGAGTGGGTCCTCATGATCAGTTGCTCAGGTGGAATCGAAGCCTAGTGGAAGCCGAATCCTATCCGATCCCGAGGCGCAGCGACCCCTCGCGCGACCGCAACGACGCGCGCATATCGGACAACCGTATACGCACCGGACCGCGCCGCGCCGCTCAGTCCACGTCGAGGTTGACCAACACCCGCTGGACGTCGAGCGTCCGGGGCGCCTCCAGCATGCGCGCCGCGATCTTGCGGCACTCCTCGACCGAATACCGCGCGAACACCTTGAGCATCCCGCGCAGGCGCACCGGCGCGACGGAGAAGCTCCGATAACCGACGCCGACGTAGAACGGGACGCGCTCGGGGTCGGCGGCGCTCTCACCAAACAACACGATCGACTTCCCCTTGCGCTCAGCGTCCTTCGCCATGCGCGCCAGGGTCTCGAATACCGCGGGGTGCACCATCTCGTAGTACGGCCGCACGCTCGCATTGTCGCGGTCGGCCGCAAGCAAGTTGGCTTGTAAGTCATCCACCGCGACCACTGCGAAGTCACCCTCGTTCAACAACGCGCCGAGCGACATCGCGGCCGCCGGCACCTCGATGATCGGCGCGATCTTTAGGTCGGCAGCGCAGGCGACCTTCGCCTTCATCAAGCTGACGCGCTCTTCGACGAGCGCCGACTTGACGCGCTGCAAATCCGCGATGCTGGTTACGAACGGGACCAGCACGGCGACGCCTTCGGCGCCGGCCGCAGCGCGCAGGATCGCGCGCAGCTGAAGCCGCAGGACGTCTTGCTTGGCGAGCAAGCCGCGCACCCCCTTTCGCCCCATCGCCGGGTTCCGCTCTTGCTGCGGCGCGTCGGCGTCGAGCGTCGCCGACGCGACGTCGAGCAGACGGAACGAGACCGGCTTGCCGCGCTGCCCGTCGAGGACCTCCTTGTAGCTCGCGACCAGGTCTTCCTCGGAAGGCGCCGCGTCGCTCGCGAGGAACTGGAGCTCCGTGCGGAAGACCCCGACCCCTTCCATCCCGAAGGTGTGGACGAGGTCGGCTTCGCCCGAGCTGCCGCACGAACCGAGGATGTGCATCGCGGTGCCGTCGCGCGTCTGGTGCGTCGCCAGCTCGGCCCCCTCCCCGTCGTCTGCCTGGCTCGCGCGCCAGCGCTGCGCTTCGGTGGTCGCCTCGGCGAGCGCGGTGTCGGTCGGCCCGACGACGAGCTGGCCTTCGGTCGCCCGCAGCACCGCGAGGTCTCCGTTTCGCAAGTGCTTCGCGAGGTCACGGATCCCGGTCAGCGTCGGAATCCCCATGCCGCGGGCGAGGATCGCGGCGTGCGAGCTCATGCCGCCTTCCTCGGCGACGATGCCCTCGACCTGCTCGTTGTCGAGGTTGAACATGTCGGCCGTCGTCAGCTTCCTCGCCGCGAGGATGTAGGGTCCCTTCGGCGCCTCGCCCTCGCGAACCTGGCCACCTTCGATGTTGCGCAGCAAGCGGGTCGCGACGTCGCGGAGATCGCTCGCACGCCGCCGCAGCAGGTCGCTCTCGACCAGCGAGAAGATGCGGTCGTACTTGGCGAAGACGCCTTGCACGGCCTCGCGGGCAGAGAGGCGCTCGTTGATGATCTGGGTCTCGATCTCGGTGACAAACATCGCGTCGCCGAGATACGCCAGGTGCGCGTCGAAAATGCGCAGCTCGGCTTCGCCGAGCGAGCCCGCCTGCTTCTGCTTGATCTCCTCCATCTGCAGCCGACTCTGCTCGAGCGCGGTGCTGAGACGGTTCAGCTCGACCTCCACCTCGTCAGCCGCGATCCGCGGCCCAGCGCCCTGGCTCTCAAACCCTCTCAAGAAGATCTGGCCGATCGCGACTCCAGGTGAGACGCACTCTCCTCGAACCACCGTCACGACCGACACCTCAGCAGCAGAGGTCGAACGACGCGGCGCGACGTCGTCGCGCGAGATGAAGAGCTCCGAAAATGCTGAGACATGCCTGCGAGCGTGACCGTAGGCGCGCGCTGCTCGGAACCCTCGACCACACCGGCGGAACACCGCTCGTCGGGGCCGACCGAGAACGATCACCCAGGGCAGGCAAGGCTAGCGTGCACGGCGCTCCCAGGGTAGACATTGAGTCTCTGCCGCGGCGCCCCGCGCTGCTTCGTCCCACGTTTCACCCTCTGCATGGGCATCCACCCCACCGCGATCGTCGCCCCTGGCGCCCAAATCGGCGATGACGTCGACATCGGCCCCTATTGCGTCATCGGCCCCGGAGTGCGGCTCGGCGCTGGAACGAGGCTGCTC
>JAYYEE010000462.1:0-3938 GCA_036160175.1 Planctomycetota bacterium | reverse complement strand
GCGGGGCTGCGGCGCGCGCCTGACGCCGCCGCAGCGGCGGAGCGCGGGTCGGGTCCGTCGGGCGTTCAGGTGCGCGTCGCCGGGCTACGTGGCGAGAGCCCCGCGCCTTCGGCGACGACTACAGGCGCGGGCTGGCGGTCCAGCCCTGGGTGGCGCTGATGTGTGGCATCAGCGGACTCTTCTCGTTCTCTCGCGAGGCCCCGGCGGAGCGCGAGCTGGTCGAGCGTATGACCGCCCGGCTCGTGCATCGCGGTCCAGACGGTGACGGCTTGCGCGCAGGGCCTGGCTACGCCCTAGGCCACCGCCGCCTCGCGATCGTCGACCTCGCAGGCGGGCTGCAGCCGATGGCGACGCCCGACGAGCGGCTCTGGGTGACGTTCAACGGGGAGATCTACAACTACCTAGATCTGCGCCGCGAGCTCGAGGGCCAGGGCGTGGTGTTCCGGACAAGGAGCGACACCGAGGTGCTGCTGCACGCGTATCGCGCCTGGGGGGCACAGCTCGCGTCCAAGCTCCGCGGGATGTTCGCCTTCGTGATCGTGGACGAAGAACGCCACGAGCTCTACGCAGCCCGGGACCGCCTGGGCAAGAAGCCCTTCTACTGGTGTGAGCAAGGAGAAGGCGTCGCGTTTGCGAGCGAGCTCAAGGCCCTGCGAGAGTTGCCGCGGACGTGGCGGCTGCGGGCCGACGCGATCGCGCAGTTCTTGGCGCTTCGCTATGTGCCGGATCCGATGACTGTCTATGAGGGGGTGCAGAAGCTCCCGGCCGCGCACTACATGACGGTGCGCGACGGCAAGGTCTCCACGACTCGCTACTGGCAGCTCACGTTCGCGCCTGATGCGCGGAGCGAGTCCGAGCACCGCGAGGAGATCCTCGCCTGCCTCGACGACGCCGTGTCTGCCAGGCTGATGGGGGAGGTCCCTCTCGCCCCGTTCTTGTCAGGTGGGGTCGACAGCTACGCGGTCGTCGATTCGATGACCCGCACGCTCAGGCGGCCCGTCGATGCCTGCACGATCGGATTTTCGACGCCGGAGTTCGACGAGCGGGCGGGCGCTCGGGCGTCGGCCGCGGCGTGCGGGGCGAACCTGCGCGAAGAGGTCTTGGACGTCGACGCGCTGCTCGACCTCGACTGGTTCGCAGAGACCTACGATGAGCCGTTCAGCGACAGCAGCGCGATCCCGACGTATCACGTCAGCAGGTTGGCGCGACGGCACGTGACGGTCGCCTTGTCTGGCGACGGCGGCGATGAGGGGTTTGGTGGCTACCGGCGGTATGTGTTCGACGCGCGCGAACACCAGCTTCGTTCGCGGCTGCCGCGGGCTGCGTGGAGGGCGCTAGGCGCCGCCTACCCCAAGGCCGACTGGCTGCCACGTTATTTGCGCGCCAAGCGGACGTTGCAGAACCTCGCCAGAGACCCTGCAGAGGCGTACGCGCGCTCGGTCAGCGCGCACCTGCCAGAGGAAGTGCTGGCGGTGTTGCGGCGCGATCACCACGCCGACGCGGGGGACCCCCACGCGGCGGTCCTGCAGGCGTATCGCGCTGCGGACGGCGATGACCCCCTGCACCGGGCGGTCGCGACGGACCTAGAGACGTGGCTGCCTGGCGACATCCTCGTCAAGGCGGATCGCGCGTCGATGGCTGTCTCTCTCGAGGTTCGGGCGCCCTTCCTAGACCACCGGTTGTTAGAGGCCGCGGCGACCATCCCCGCGGCGTGGCACTTCACCGGCGGACGTACGAAGGCGTTCCTGAGAGACACGCTGGCGGGGCGCCTCGATCAAGCCGCGCTGCGCCGCACCAAGCAGGGCTTCTCAGTGCCGCTAAGAGAGTGGTGCCAGGGATCGATCGGCGACGCTGTCGAGGCAGTGCTCGGCGAAGAGAAGCTGCGTCAATGGCTCGACACCGAGGTGCTTGCGTCGCTGCTGCAGCGTCACCGTCAAGGCGTCGGTGACCACTCAGAGATGCTCTGGGCGGTGCTGGTCCTCGCGCGCTTCCTGGAGAGGTGGGCGTCATGAAGCCGCACGTCATCACGTTCACGAACTTGTTCCCGTCGCAGGTGATGCCGCAGCACGGGTTGTTTGTTCGGGAGCGGATGCGTCGGGTCGCGATGGCCGGGGGGTTTCAGTGGACCGTGGTCGCCCCTGTCCCAGACGTCGTCTGGCCGCTTCGGCGGGGGGTCTATCGACGTTGGGCGGCCGCACCGGCGACAGAACTGCTCGACGGGGTCACGGTGCATCATCCGCGGTTCCGACACTGGCCCGGGATGTCGCAGCGTCGGCAGGCGGCAGCGGTCCGAGAAGGCGCGCGCAGCCTGTTGCGCAAGCTCTGCGAGGATGGGCCGGCCGTGATCGACGCGCACTACCTCTGGCCGGACGGGGTCGCGGCCGGCGAGCTCGCGCGGGAGCTCGGCGTTCCATACACGCTGACGGCGCGCGGTTCGGACATCAACGTGCTCGCAGAGCACCCAGCGATCGCGGCGCGCATCGCGGACGTCGCTGCGCGCGCGCACCAGTGCATGGCGGTCAGTGATACGCTCGGGGCTCGCTTCGCGTCCGCCGCAGGCCTCCCGACCGAGCGCGTGAAGACAGTTCGCAACGGGGTCGACCTGGCGCGGTTCTGCCCCGGAGACCGCGCTGCCGCGCGGTCGGCGCTCGGCCTACCTGCGAGCGGCGCGCTGGCGTTGGGCGTCGGTCGGCTTGTCCCAGGCAAAGGCTTCGACGTCGCCGCCCGCGCGGTCGGTCAGCTCCAGGGGCTCGAGCTGGTGTTGATCGGTGAGGGCGACGCACGCCGCAGCATCGAGGTGGCAGGCGACCACAGGGTGACCTTCCTCGGCGCGCAGCCGCCTGAGCGCGTGGCGCTCGCCTACCAAGCAGCCGACGTCTTCGTCTTGCCGAGTGAGCGAGAGGGCTGGCCGAACGTCGTCACCGAAGCGCTGGCGGCTGGCTTGCCGGTGGTGGCGACACGCGTCGGCGGGATCCCGCAGATCCTCGGCGACCCGCCGTCGGAGCCTCTCGGCGCGTTGGTCGAACCCGGCGACGTCGACGGCCTCGCAGCAGCGCTCTCCGTCGTTCTTTCACGCGGCGCGCGCCGGGACGAGGTCCGCGCCTACTCGGAGCGCTACGGGTGGGACGAGCCGGTCGCCGAGCTCGTGGAGACGTTCCGCTCCGCGGTAGAGGGGGCGCGATGAGCGAGCCTCGCAGGGTTCTCTACCACCACCGCATCCGCGCCGACGACGGCCAGGCGGTGCACGTGCGCGAGTTGATCGCGGCGCTCCGCAGCCGCGGGCACTCCGTCGACGAGTGCGCGCTCGTCCCGAAGGCCGCGGGTGACACAGCGTCTTTGGACGCGGGGAGCGCTCCGGTCGGCTTCTGGCAGCGCTTGCGGCTGCCCCGCGCGGCAGTCGAGATCGCCGAGGTCGCCTACAACCGGAGGGGGCGCGCGATGCTCCGCGCCCGCGCCGCTGTGGCGCGACCTGACTTCGTTTATGAACGCCACGCGCTGCATTTGCGCGCGGGGCTCGACGTCGCCCGCGAACTCGACGTCCCGCTGCTGCTGGAGGTCAACTCTCCGATGACGGTTGAGATGGGGCGCCTCAGGCTGCTGCGCATGCCGCGGCGAGCGCGGCGCACCGAGCGCGACGTGCTCGCGAAGGCCGACGCGGTGTTGGCCGTGACCGAGGTCCTCGCCGACATCTTGGTCGACCTCGGCGCGCCGCGGGATCGCGTCCACGTCATCGGGAACGGCGCGAATCCGGATCGCTACGACGACGCGGTGCGCGCCGAGGCGATGCAGCGGCGCAAGTCTTGGCGCCTCGCGGACGACGGGTTCGTACTCGGGTTCGTGGGATACATGCGACCTTGGCACCGGCTTGACCTCATCCTGGAGCTCATGTGTCGCCCTGGTTTCGAGAGGCTCCAGTTGGTCTTGATGGGCGCGGGGCC
>JAYYEE010000461.1:0-4854 GCA_036160175.1 Planctomycetota bacterium | reverse complement strand
ATCGGAAGCTGCGGCGGGATCGACGGCATGCCAGGCATGCCGCCCTTCAAGCGGATGTCCATACGTCTCTCGTTTGGCGGGGGGGGGTGGTGCGAGCGGCGGAGGCTTCAGGCAGCGGCGCGACGAGGTGAGCGTGCGCGCGGGTGCGAGCATGGAGGGCGCGCGCGCCGAGGTCCAGTTTGGGTCACCTCGACAGAGCCTCTGGACTGCGCGGTGTCCATGCAGGACGTTGCGCCCGGCGGCTGTGCGTGTAGAGATACTGGTCATGCCCTCGCCTCTCCGCCCGCGCGCCCGCGCTCGCAGCGCCCCTTGGGTCGTGTGGGCGCTCACGTTGGCTGGCTGCGCGGGCGCTCCCAGCGCCTACACTCCTGGGCAGCTGAGCAAGGAGCAATTCGCGCGTTGCCGGCAGGTCGCGCAGGCCTACGTCGACCTCGCGCCCGAGTATGTCGAGCTGCGGGACGCCTTGCGCGCGGACCCGGTCGCCAGCCGGTGGTTCGTTCGCTACCTCGAGCAGGAGGTCATCGCGGTCCGCGAGGGGCAGTCGGAGCTCTTGTCTGAGGAGAAGGTGCGGATCGACCAGGTCCGCAAGCTGCGCAAGGCGCCCGCCCAGTTCGATCTGCCAGGCCAGCGGCCGGATCGGCGGGCGATCGGGCAGATCGTCGCGATGGGCGCGTCTGCCGTAGAAGTCGTCATCGCCGACCTCTTGACGTCGCGACAGGAGTTCCTCCGCTCGATCGGGGTCGAGATCCTCGCTGGCCTGGGGGAGGCAGCGGTGCCCGCGCTGCTGGATCTAGCCCGGCGCGGCAGCGCGGCCGATCAGCGGGGCGCTGCGCGCGCGCTCGGAGCTGTCGGAGCCACGGGGCCAGCGCTCGCCGCCTTGGAGGAGCTGACGCGCTCCGCGGAGTGGCGGGTCCGGAGCGACGCGGTCCAGGCGCTGGTTCGCGGGGGGGATGCCGCGCGCGGCCTCCTCATCCGGATGCTCGCCGACGCCGACCCCTTTGTCTGCCGCAAGGCGGCCGAGTCGCTCGGGAGTTACCGCGACGCCGTCGCGGCTGCGGCCCTGGTCGCCTTCCTCAAGCAGAGCCAGGCGCGGAACGAGTGGGCGGGGGAGCTGGCGGCGCAGCAGGCGCTCCAGCAAATATCCGGTGCTGCCGGACCTCGCACGGCAGCCGCGTGGCAGAGCTACGTGGAGGGCCTCCAAGAGGGAGGCGTCTAATCCCAATCATGGCTGAAGACTGGAAGATCCATCGGGACCGAGACGCCTGCGACAAGCCGGGGTGCCCGCTTATGCAGAGCGAGAGCTACTTCGCGGTGCTGGAGTGGGGCGTCCGTGAGGCGAAGTCCAAATCCGGCAAGCCGACCGGCGTCGAGGTGCCTGCTTGCATCCGGCGTGACCTCTGCGCGGCCTGCTTTGAGGACTTCCGGCGCAAGTGCCCAGACGATCAGCCGCCCGTCTTCTGGCGCGCGCTGCGGAAAGTCGCGGGCAGCAAAGAGCCCGTGCTCGACCTGGTGTCGTTGCGGGGGCTGTTTGACAGCCTCGGAAAGGTCGACGATGACCGCGCGCGCGCGCTCCGTTACTTCTGCGCGCTGCTGCTGTTGCGTAAGCGGGTGCTCAAGATGGTCCGGCCAAAGACGCGCGAGCAAGAGCAGGCGGACCTCGTCGTGCGCGACCCCAAGCTCAAGGAGATGGAGCCCGTCGCGCTGTTCGCGCCCGCGATCGACGCGTCCGACATGACGACCATCAAGGACGAGCTGCTCGCCGCGATCGGCGAGGGCGCAGAGGACGGTGGGGAGCCCGGGAGCGTCGAGTAGCGGGCTTTGCCCGCGGCTCCACGACGGCGTCTACGCGTTTGTCTGCGTCCCAGGGTCGGTCGACTCAGCGGGGTTGGACGTGGTCGTGACGGTGGCCGAAGCCGAGGGCCAGACCCTGGTCTTGCCCGAAGCGCAGGCCGTCGCGCGCGGCTTCGAGGTGCAGTGGCGGGGGCGGTGGATCACGCTGGACACGCCTACGGAGCTGTCTTTGGTAGGCCTCACGGCCAGGTTTGCGTCGGTCCTTGCGCAGGAGGGGATCGCCTGCAACGTCGTCGCAGGCGCCCACCACGATCACCTCTTTGTCCCCCCAGAGCAGGCCGTGCGCGCGTGCGCGCTGCTCTCCTCTCTGGCGCCCTAGCTCCGATGGCATCGGACTCAGAGTGTGGATAAGAGTGTTGAGAAATGTGGGGAAAAAGAAGGCGGAAAGACTGGACAGACCTCGACTCGGCAGCAATAACACCGGGGTCCATTCCGGTCAGAGACTGGGCGGCGGCGGTCAGCAGGGCCTTCTCGGACACACCCTGCGAAAAGCGCACACGCGCAACAGCCTCGTCGAACCTACTGGCTTCACAAGGTGCACACTTGAAGAACCCCCTTACTCGTTCCCTGATTCCGACGGCCTCCATTCTCGCGTTCGCGAGCGTGGTTGCAGCCCAGAACCCCCAATCCGCTGGCTCTAGCGTCAGTGGCTTCCTGAACAACGCTCGCTACGAGCTCGGCCGCGGCCTGACGTTCTCGTCTGTCGACGGCGGCAACTCGATGACGGTCGGTGGCCAGGTCCAAGCTGGTTACAGCTGGGCTGACGACGGCGACAACAGCGCCATCAGCTCGTTCGGCACGGACGCCCGACTTCGCGTCGGCGGCTCGGTCATGGACGGCAAGGCGTCCTACTTCGTCCAGATGAACCCGTCGGACGGTGGTGCCAACAACCAGAACCTCGTCGACGCATGGGTCGGCTGGGGCCTCACGGACAGCATCAACCTCCGCCTCGGCCAGCAGAAGATGCGCTCCGGCCTCAGCGCGGACACCAGCGCTAACGATACGGACTTCGAGCTGGTGAACCGCTCGGCCGCCACCAACCTGTTCGCGAACGGCCGCGCCACCGGCGCCCTCCTCGAGGGCCACGGCATGGAAGGCCGCTTCAACTGGCACTTCGGCATCGCCAACGATGGCACCGCCAACGGCAACGGCCAGGCCAACGACGACACCGACATGATGGTCACCGCGGGCGCCAGCTTCGGTAGCCACGCCGGCAACAGCGAGAGCTGGTCGGAAGGTGACCTCGCTCGCTCGGGTGAGATGCAGTGGATCGCCGGCGCGACCATCACGGTCGACAACGGCGCTGCGGACGACACGCAGACCATCAACGTGTTCGGCGGCTACAAGGGCGGCAACGGCCTCGCGGCGCAGTTCGACCTGTGGTCGCGTGACCTGGACAACGCCGACACCACGGATGACGGCTTCACGGTCCAGGCGTCCTACACGCTGGCCAAGTCGGGCAACATGCAGCCGGGCTTCGTCGCGCGCTTCTCGAGCATCAGCCTCGACGGTGCGGACGACGCCACGCAAATCGCGATCGGCGCCAACGCCTACTACGCGGAGCACAACCTGAAGACCCAGCTCCAGGTGACCCTCGACGACGACGGCAACGACGCGACGGACGACACGACCAGCCTCGACCTGCTGTTCACGCTCGTCTTCTGATCCACCCGGATCATTGAGCGAAGTAACGGGGCGGCCCTTGGGCCGCCCCGTTGCGTGTACGGTGCGCTCGTAGGTTGGCGCCGTCGCGGCTCCCGCGTGCTGGCGCGGCCCCGCCGCTGCGTTTCGCGCAGTTTTTTTTCGGGCGGCCGGATCTCTTGCCACCCCCTACGTTGTGGTCGTGCTTGATCCGGCTACACCAGGGATGGTGGCGACAGTGGGTTGAGGGTGGCATGGAGTGGGCCCTGGTGGGTGAGACGTGGGGCTGCGTGGTTGACTGTGGGTGAAGCCCTGCTAGATTCCCCCGTGACACGGGCGCAGGGTGCGTCCGGCTCACGGAGACGATGGCCACCTACTACGGCAGCTCGGAACACGGCATGGATGACAAAGGCAGGTTGACCCTGCCCGCGCGCATCCTGGACGAGATCCCGAAGAGCCAGTGGAGGTTCCATCTGACCGCTGGGCTGGATCGTTGCCTGCTCCTGCACGACGCGGAGGGGTTCCAAGAGCTCGTCGACCAGATCGGAAGGGCCGTGCCAGGCAGCCGGGCCCATCGGGCTCTGTGTCGGCGGTTCTTGGGTCACTCCGAAGCAGTCGTGCCTGACGGCAACCGGCGCATTCGTGTGCCCGAGCCGTTGCTCAAGTATGCGGGGCTCGGCGCGAGCCAGCCCGTTGTCCTGGTGGGCACCGGCCGAGTTTGCGAGCTCTGGTCACCGTCTCAGTTGGCCGTCGCGCGCGCCGAGGCGAGCCCCGAGGAAGCGCAGCTCTTTTCCAGTCGGGTCGGTCCTACTACGCCAACGACGCCTACGGACTCGTAGTGACGAGCATCGTCACACGGCTCCACGACAGGCAACGTGGTGAGGCGTGTCCTATCACCCTAGGTCAGGGTGTGCGCTCAGTGACTGCTGTCGGGTGGTCAAGGGAAGCAGCGCATTGAGCAGCGACGCGCGCAGCGGGGGCGGCGGCGAGCGCGCAGGGGGTTCCTCTGTGCACGTCCCGGTCTTGCTAGAGCCAACGTTGACGGTCCTCGATCTCCGCTCTGGGCTCGTGGTCGTCGATGGGACGGTGGGGGCCGGTGGTCACGCGACAGGCATCGCGGAGGCCATCGGGCCCGACGGTCATGTAGTAGGGCTCGATCGCGACAAAGAGATTCTGTCGGTGGCGCAGGAGGCTCTGGCGAAAGCCAGGGGCTCCGGCGTCGGCGCAGGTTTCTCATTACACCACTCTCCTCACGCCAACCTGCGCGAGGTCTTGGCAGGCATCGGTCAGTCCTGCTGCGACCGCGTGCTCCTAGACATTGGCGTGAGCTCTCTCCAGTTGGACCGACCCGAGCGGGGGTTC
>JAYYEE010000460.1:0-4825 GCA_036160175.1 Planctomycetota bacterium | reverse complement strand
CCGACGGCTTCGGCTACGCGAGCGTGCAGCTCGACGGCGGGATCGAGCGGGTCCGCGAGAAGATCACCGAGTGGTTCGAGCGGCAGCTGGGCGGAGTCGCCGCGCCAGCGGAGCGCGCGGCGACGGCCGCGGACCTCCGCGTCGCGACGCTCTCCTCAGGACCTGTCCACCCCGAGCAAGCGCGGGTGCTCGCGTCGCTCTGCGCGGCCGCGGTCGCGGCGGGCGCGACGGTCGTGCTGCCCGAAAACGACCGGCTGCTGCGCGAAGAGAGCTTCCGCGCCGGGCTCTTCGCGGGTGCCGTGCGCCCGACGCTCGCCTACGGCGCCGTCGCCGAGCGACCAGGGCTGCACGTGATGCGCGCCCCGACGTCGGACCGCAGCGAGACTGTCACCGGCCTCGGCGGGGCGGGCGTCGAGGTCATGATCGCCTTGGTCGGCGGGGCTGGCGTCCAAGGTCACCCGATGATCCCGCTGCTGCAGGTCGGTCCAGGGCCCGATGCAGACGTCGCCGAGGCGGCCTCCGAGGTGCTGCGCCGGCGCTTGGAGGACACCCTCTCGCGTCGCTACCGTCCGCGCGCTTCGGCCGCGGGGAACGTCCGGTTCCAGCTGACGCGCGGCGAACTCGGCGTCTCGCTCTAGGCTGCCTGTTAGGGGTCGCGGTGGCGCGCGCTCGCTTTCTTGAGCACCGCCTTCTCGGCGTCCGTGAGGCCGCTCATGCCGACTTGGCTGACGCGCTCCAGGACCTTGTCGACCTCGGTGTTGAGGTCGCGCTCGCGCTCGGCCTGCTGTCGCGCTCGGCGCTCGGCTTTGGCTTGCCGCCGCTTCGCGAACCATCCTGGCTGCTGCGCGTCGTCACCCTGGGCGGCGCCGCCTTGCTTCCACGCGTCCGGGTCTTGCTCCCACGGCTCGCGCCGCACCGACTGCTGGTAGACGAGCATGTGGCGGGCCATGCGCTTCTCTTCGAGGGACCGCAAGACGCAGGTCAGGCCGATGATGAACCAGACCGAGCTCTGGAGGTCAGGTCGAGTAAAGGACACGAGGACCAGCAAGCCGCCTCCGATCATGCCGACGTTCGCGGCCCAGAGGGTGGCGAGGTTGGGGTGCAAGCGCATCGACAAGAGCGCGCGTAAAACCCGGCCGCCATCAAGGGGGTAAATCGGCAAGAGGTTGAAGCACAGTAGCCATACGTTGGTGGCCTTGAGGTACCAGATGGACAGGCCGTACCAGCTGTAGGCCTGCTCCTGCGGGATCAGCCAGTCGATCGGCAGGAGCACCGCGAGCCATACGAGGTGTACTGCCGGGCCAGCCAGCGAGATCCACAGTTCCTCGCGCGGCGAGGACGCCGGCGCGTTCATGTGGGCGACCCCGCCGAGCGGTCCGAGCGTGATCTGCTGGGTGTGGATGCGGTAGAGCCACCCGCAGGCGATGTGGCCCATCTCGTGGGTCCAGATGATCAGGAAGAGGCCAACAAAGTAGACCGCGGTCAGCAGCAGCGTGTGGCCTGTGCCGAGGCCTGCGAGCCGGCTGTAGAAGAGCAGCGGCATCAGCACGACCGCAGCCCAATACATCCGGACCGGGACCCCGAGCCAGGTGCCGAGAGAGAACGTCTTGGTCACCGCGCGCCAGATGCGGAGCAGCGTCGGGTTGTAGCCGTAGGGTTCCACGTAGGTCTTTAGGACATGGCGCCAGCGGCGCGAAGGTCAGGCGTTCGCGGCGACGGAGATCAGTAGGTGGCGCGGCCGCCCGAGATGTCGAAGCACGCGCCGGTCGAGAACCCACACTCGTCGCTGGCGAGGTAGTGGACGAGGGCGGCGACCTCTTCGGTCTTGCCGGTGCGGCCGACCGGGATCTTGCTGACCATGTAGTCGATGGTCTCCTGGTTGACTTGGTCGAGCATCGGCGTCTGGATGACCGCGGGCGCGACCGAGTTGATCCGGATGCCGGTGTCCGCGACTTCTTTGCCCAGCGACTTGGTCATCCCGATGACGGCGGCCTTGGACGCTGAGTAGGGGCCGAGCTTGGGGTTGCCCTCCTTGCCGGCGATCGACGCGATGTTGACGATCCGACCGTAGTTCTGCGCGCGCATCGGGCGCAGGGCCTCGCGGTTGCAGAGCCAGAGCGCCGTCGTGTTGATCTCCATCACGTTGCGCCACTCTTCGGCGGTTGTCTCCCAGGCGAACGCGTTGCGACCAACGATCGCTGCGGCGCAGACCAGGATGTGGTAGCCGCCGAGCTTCTCGACGACCTCGTCGGTCATCGCGACGACCGCTTGCTCGTCGGTCAATTCGATCGGGCACGCGATGGCCTTGCGGCCGCGCGCCGCGATGTCCGCGACCGCGGCTGCCGAGGCATCCGCGTCGCGGTCGACGATCGCGATATCGGCGCCGGCGTCCGCCATGCGCTGGGCGGCGGCGAGGCCGATGCCTCGCGCGCCGCCGGTGATCACGGCGACGCGGCCGGAGAGGTCAAAGTGCTTGCTCATGATAGTTGGAGGATCCGTTGCTGCTCGATGGACGCTTCGACGGCCTCGATGACGCGCTGAGCGTCGTAGGCGTCCTGCATGCTGGATAGCGGCGCGTCGCCGTGCCGCACGCAGCGGTTGAGGAAGTGGTGCACGGTCTGCTCGATGTGAAACGGATACGCGCTGAAGGTGTGGCTGTGCACCTGCGCCTTCTGGTTCTGCACCCAGTCACGGTAGCTGAAGCGCGTAGAGCCCGCGGTGCCGATGACCTTGACCAGGAACGTCCACGGGTCACCCGAGTGGTCGTCTGCGGCGAAGCTGGCCTGCAGGTGGGCGATCGCGCCGCACTTTAGCTGCAGCGTGGCGACCGCGAGGTTCTCTTGGTCGACGGAGCCGTCGTTGATTGTCGCCTTCATCCCCGCGGCCGACACCGGGACACCCGCGAGATAGAGCAGCACGTAGGCGTGATGCGTCATGATCTGGCGGATCACGCCGGGGTAGCGCTGCGCGACGGCCTCGGGGTGATGGATGTTGTAGAGCACGTGGACCGATACGAGCTTGCCGAGTTCGCCGCGGTCGATCAGCGTGCGGGTCCGCTCCAGGGCCGGCTCATAGACGTAGTTGTGCACCGGGACGCACTGCACGCCGTGCGCCTGAGCGCATCGCTGCATGGAGGCGACCTCTTCGAGCGTGGCGCCCGCTGGCTTCTCGACGAGCACGTGCTTGCCTGCGCGCATGGCGAGCTCGGCGAACTCCCGATGGGTCTCTAGGTTCGTGAGGACGGAGACACAGTGCACGCCGGGGTCGGCGAGCGCGTCCTGCGCGGACGCGTAGCTGCGGCACCCGTAGCGCTGCGCTTTGCTGGCACCCTCGTCTGGATCTAGGTGCCAGAGGCCTCGGAGCTCCGCGCCGTTGCACGAGCGGACCGCTGCCGCGTGGAGTTCGGAGATGGCCCCTGCGCCGAGGAAGGCGACGCCGAGCGGCTGCTCTGGTGCTGGTTGGTGCATTGCGGTGGGCGGAGGCGGCAGGGGCTGCCGGTCGGCATCGTAGGCGTTGCGCCGCGGCGCGGCTACGCTGGCGCCATGCGATCTCTGCTCGCCGTGTCGGTCTCGTTGATAACCAGCCTCCTGCCCGCGCAAACAGCCCCACACGTTGTGCTCCTCGTGGGAGAGCGGGAATACGGCTCCCAGGAGACCATGCCGGCGTTCGCCGAGCGCCTGGAGGACGAGCTGGGGCTGCGGGTCACGCTGCTGCAGAGCCGTCGCCGGGAGCTGCCGCCGCTCGAGGCCCTGGACGACGCCGACCTGCTGGTGATGTTCCTGCGGTTCCGCGAGGCGACCGACGCGCAGTTCGCGCGGCTGCAGCGCTGGTTCGACGACGGCAAGCCGTGCGTCGCGCTGCGCACCACCAGCCACGCGTTCACGGGCGACAAGGGCTGGTTCCCGCCGTTCTTCGGCGGCCACTACAAGGCGCACGCGCCCAACGGCCAGGGCACGATCGCCTACGTGAACCCCCAGGCCGACGGCCACCCGATCACGCGCGGGCTCCAACCCGAGGTCGAGATGGGCCACGGCGGCACCTACAACGCGCAGCCGCTCGCCGACACGGCCACGCCGCTGCTGTTCGGTCGGACCGGCGACCTGCCCAGCGAGCCGATCGCTTGGGTCAACCGCTACCGGCCGGAGTCGCGCATTTTCTACACCTCGCTCGGCAGCCGGGAAAACTTCGAGCGCGAGGACTTCCAGCGGATGCTCGGCAACGCCGTGCTCTGGACGCTCGAGCAGGAGGTGCCGTCTGAGGGCGCCTTCGGTGGCGGCGAGCCACGTACGCCGCCGAAGCCCGGCGGACGGACGCCGATCTCGCCGCCGGTCGCCCCGCCCGCGCTCGCGGCGCCCGCTGGCGCGACGGTGCTGTTCGACGGCGGCGACCTCTCGGCGTGGCGGCACTACGACCCGAGCATAGCGCCGCTGGCGATCGGGATCGACGGACGCGCGGACTCGTCGAGCGGCGGCGAGACCTACGAGGCGGCGCGGTGGTGCGTGGAGCGCGGCATGATGGTCGCGCGGCCGGGCTTCGGTGACGTCGTGTCCGCGCAGGCCTTCGGCAACTACCACCTGCACGCAGACGTCTACATCCCGGACGAGCAGGCGTGGGTCGCGTCCGGCGCGCGGGCGCGCAGTGGCCTCTACCTTGCTGGACGCTACGAGCTGGAGATCGCCGCGGAGTCGGACGGCGACGCCGGCCTGGGCGCGATCTCGCAGCAGCACGAGCCGGACGTCGAGCTGCGCGCCGAACGCGGCGCGTGGCACCGGCTCGACGTGCACTTCAGCCACGTCCAGGACCGCGACCCGGTGTTGAGCGCGTG
>JAYYEE010000459.1:0-2513 GCA_036160175.1 Planctomycetota bacterium | reverse complement strand
GGCGGCGCCCTGTGGTGGGGTGTCGCAGCGGAGGAGATATGCGGCAGTTCATGCTTGGGCTCATCGTGGCGGCGCTCGCTTGGTGGGGGTATGGCAAGTGGACGGAGAGCGAGGCGCTGCTCTCAGGCCCCGCTCGGGTCGCGGCGCCGTCGCCGAGCAGCGGCGAGGCCGCAGGACCCGCGGAGTCCCTGAGCATGAGCGACCTGCTCGGCGAAGGCGGAGCGCGCGGCGTCCCAGCCGCCGCGCCGCTCGCTGAGGCGGCCCCGCCGCCGCCGAGTGACGTCGTGGAGCTGATCCAGCGCCTCAAGCAGCGTGACCCTGCCGCGGTCGGCCTCGCCTGGCTCGCGATCGCGGCGGATCGCCTGGGCGCCCAGCGCGAGCAGGTCCTGGAGCTGCTGCGCCCCGCCGGTGACGGCTTCGACGACCACCTCGCCGCGCTCGGTCCACACAACGGCTTCTTGCGCAGCGTCGAAGGGCGCGCAGCCGCGCGCGCGGCGACGACGGCGGCGATGGCGCTGCCGGACGCGCAGGCGATCGACGCCGGCACGGCGCTGCTCTACCGGATGGCCTGTGGCCGCATCGCGCGCACTGACCTCGAGTGGCGCAAGGTGGTCGAAGAGGCGCGCGTCCAGCACCGCATCCGCGTCGACCGCTGGCTGTGCAACCCGACCAACGTCGCCGGCGCACGCGTCTACACCGTGAAGCCAGGCGACTCGCTCGCTCGCATCGCCAAGCGGTTCCGGCGAGAGGGAGTGAAGGTCGAAGCTGGCACGATCGCCGTGCTCAACCGCGTCAGCAACCCAAACAGCCTCTACGTCGGTCAGTCCCTCAAGATCCCGGTTGCGCCGATCAAGGCGGTGCTCGAGAAGGACAGCTTCGCGCTGATGATCTTCGTTGGCGACCAGTTGCTGCGCCTCTATTGGGTCGGGCACGGGGCGAACGACCACACGCCGGTGACCGAGTTCGAGGTGACCGCCAAGCAGCCGCGCCCTGACTGGACGGCGCCCGACGGCAACGTCTACGCGTATGGCCACCCCAAGAACGTGCTCGGCGAATACTTCATCAAGTTTGGGCACCCGCAATATTCGGGCTTCGGCGCGCACGGGACGCCCGAGGAAGACACCATCTGCACGGAGTCGTCGATGGGGTGCATCCGTATGTTCGCGCCTGACATCGCGGAGCTGTTCACGCTGTTGCCGCGGGGCGCCAAGGTCATCGTGCGCGACACTCCGGCGCGCTAACGCGCCGCTGCTCGGCGCGCCCGCGCTAGTCGAGCAGCGTCAGCTCGCGGATCTTCCACGCCGTGAAGACCCCGAGCGAATCGACGTTCTCTGGGGGGATCTCGTCGACGCCGAAGTGGGCGGCTGCCTGGGGTGGTAGCGCGACCTTGCTGACCTCGTCTTCGGCCTCCGGGTCGCGACGGATGTCGACCGCGCCGGCGAGCGCTCCGAGGCGGCGTCCGACGCGCGCCTCGCGCTGCTCGGGCCGCAGGTCCGCGCCTGGCCGCCGATAGCGCAGCTCCCAATACGCTTGTCGTACGAGCGCCATCTGCAGCCGTCGACCATCGAACTCCACCGTGATCGTCGCGGTGTCGCCCCCGGGGCCCAACACGGCGGGGGAGACCTCGGCGTAGCCTGCCACGTGGAGGTAGGGGACCTGCTGCTTGATCTTCGGCCACGCGAGCTCGATCGCTAAGCCGTCGACGCCGAGCTGCGCGCGCAGCTCATCTGCGAGGGCGTCATAGACGACCTGAGGTTCGTCGCGACGGAGCGCTTCGAGCAGCGTGCGCGCCGCCAGCTCCGGCGTCCGGAACTCGACGGAGATCCAAGGGGAGCGGTCCGGGCCGCACCACGCGCGCGCGACCGAGCAGCAGCCGGTCAGCGGCAGCGCGGCAGCGCACATAAATGCCAGAGCGATGGGACGCATTGGCAGCATCTTGCTCGCCGCAACCGGGCGATGCCACCGTCGCTTTCGTCCGCGCCGCACAGATCGGTCCCGAGTTGGGTCCTGAGGGCTTGCTTCGGGAGTTTTTGAATGCCGAGAGAGCTATAGTATTTGGCCCGCTTCGTCGCCGCTCCTGACCATCCTCGACGACCATGAACTCCATCATCCGTAACTTCGCTGTCGCAGCGTCCCTAGTGGTGCCTGTGCTCGGTCAGGCCCTCGACTCGACGGTCAAGAAGCCGTCTCCGGCGGTGCAGAAGGCTCGTCGCGCGCTGCCCGCAGATCAGGCGACGCAGACGCCTACGACCGGCTTGAAGGCGTCCGGCGGCAACTCTTGGTTCCCGGTCACTGTCCGGGAGCTTGGGACGTTCTACGGGTCGGGCGAGGCGATCGGGAAGTTCGACTTCACGAACCCGCAGCAGACCGACGTCGACTGGGTCGCGCTGACCCCGAGTTGCCAGTGCGCGCGAGCCGAAGTACTGGTCGGCGATGGGGAGTCGCTCCGGACCTACCGCGTCATCTCCAAGCCGCAAAAGCGCTTGGTGCGCGTCACACGCGCGGCGGGGGAG
>JAYYEE010000458.1:0-3046 GCA_036160175.1 Planctomycetota bacterium | reverse complement strand
CCTCTCGCTCCGGCGGGGACGCGGCGGTGGACCTCAGCGCCCCGGGCATCGTGGCTGCCGTCGTCGAAGCGCTCCGCCCTGACCTCGTGATCCACCTAGCGGCGATGTCTCGGATGAGCGCGTGCGAAGCGGACCCCGCGGCTGCGGAGCGGGTCAACGCGGTGATGTCGGAGCAGCTCGCCAGCCGCTTTGGCGCGCGGCTGCTGCTGGCGTCGAGCGACCTCGTCTTCGATGGACGCAGCGCGCCCTACAGCGAGGCCGCGTCGCCGTCGCCGCTGTCGGTGTACGGCGCGAGCAAGGTGGAGGCGGAGGAGCGCGTGCGCGCGCGCGGCGGGCGCGTGGCGCGCTTGCCGCTGTTGTTTGGCCAGGACGACCGGGACCGCGGCGCGACGGCGTCGCTGCGCGCTGGCGTGCGCGAGGGGCGGGCAATGGGGCTGTTCCCCAACGAATACCGGACGCCGCTGCACGCCGCCGACGCTGCCGCGGCGCTGGTCGCGGCCGTGGTCGATCCAGACGGCCCCAACGTCTTCCACCTGCCTGGCCCTGAGCGTGTGTCGAGGTGGGAGCTCGCGCGGCGCTTCTGCGCGGCGCAGGGGTTGCCCACCGAGCAGCTAGAGGCTGTCGAGTGCCATGACCCGCTGCGTCCGCGCGACGTCTCGCTGCTCGGCGGATGGCAGGCGCCGCGGAGCCTGGATGAGATGCTCGCTGACAGCTGAGGACCTCGCTATCTACGTTCCGGCGCGACATAGGCTATCCTCGCGCCCATGCGTCGATCATCGACCCCGCTGATCTCCTCTTTGTTCTGCGCCGCGCTCGCCGCGCAAGAGGGCGTGCCCCAGCCAGCTGGGCTGGTGCCCGAACAGATGTGGTATGCCCCGTCAGCGGAGGACTGGCAGAAGCCGCCGCTGATCCGCTGGCAGCGCACGTGGGACGACGCGGTCCGGCTCTCGCAGCAGACCAAGAAGCCGATCCTCGTCTGCGTCAACATGGACGGGGAGATCGCCAGCGAGCACTACGCCGGAGTTCGCTACCGCGACCCCGCGGTGGCCAAGCTGTTCGAGCCCTACGTGTGCGTGATGGCCTCGGTCTACCGCCACAACCCGCGCGACTACGACGACGACGGGCGCCGGATCCCGTGCCCGCGACTGGGCTGCGTGACCTGCGGAGAGCACATCGCGCTCGAGCCGCTGGTCTTCGAGAAGTTCCTCGACGGCAAGCGGATCTCGCCGCGCCACATCATGGTCGAGCTTGACGGGAGCGAGGTCTACGACGTGTTTTACACGTGGGATGTGAAGTCGGTGCTCGACTCGCTCGAGAACGGCATCCGGGACCGGAAGATCCAGGCGCCGCCGATCGTGAAGGGCGACCGTTCCCTGAAGGAGCGGATCGAGAGCCCGGACAGTGCCGACCGCGAGGCGATCGAGGCTGAGTTCGCGCAGGCGAGCGCGGAGCTGAAGGAGCGCATGTTGGAGCTCGGGATCGGCGCGGGCGACAAGGTCCCGCTCGAGCTGCTGCGGCAGGCGGCCTATGGCCTCGATCCTGACCTCGCGAAGCGCGCGCGCGAAGGGATGAAGAAGTCCGACGACCTGCTCGCGGTCGAGCTGATCGCGGACACGCTGCGTGGTCCGCTTGCCGCTGATGAGCGCACCGGGTTGGTGGACGCGTTGGACCGCTTCCGCGACCGGAGCACGCGCGCGCGCACGCTGGCGACCGCGCACCGCGGCCTCGACGAGGGCGCGTCGGCCATCGACGGCCAGAAGTGGCAGAGCGTGCTGGTCGGGCCCGCGTACTCCGGCGTCACGGACGTCGCGGCCGAGGCCTCGCAGCGCGACGCCGCGCTGGCGGCGCGGCCCGACGACCCAGAGGCGCGGCTGGACGTCGCGGAGAGCAGCCTGCTGCAAGCACTCGACGTGCAGGTCGGCGGCGCGCGCGGCGGGGTCCGGCTGGCGCAGGCCCAGCGCACGCTTCTGCTCGAGGACGCGAAGCGCAACCTGCAGGTCGCCGTAGCGGCGGGCGCGAAGGGTTGGCGCCCAACGGCGCTCGAAGCCGTCCTGCGCTCCGAGCTCGGGCAGCGGCGCCGCGCCTTCGGCTTGGCCGCCGAGGCGATGCCGGGCTTGCCGCCGGCTGCCCCGGGGGCGCTCGCCAAAGAGCTGTTGGAGCTGTTCGCGCACGGTCGCCAAGCGGCCATCCAGGACGCGGTTCGGCAGAAGGAAGACTGGCCGGGCGAATGGACCAGCGACGTGCACACCGCATACACGCTGCTCATGCGTCACCCGCTCGGTACGGCCGAGCACGTCGCCGATCACTACGACTTCCTCGAGTTCTTCCGCTCGCCCGACGCCGAGGTCGTGCTGCAAAAGGGCATCGAGCGGTTCCCGGCGGCGGCCGCGCTGCACCACCGCCTGCGCGGCCTTTGGCTGCGGCAAGGCGGCGTCGCGCGAATGGAGCGGGAATACGCGAGGCTGCTGGCGCGCGAAGACGCGCCGGCCGTGCTCCCGTGGTTTGCTGGCTACGCCTCGCTGGTCGCTGCCGAGCAGCACCGACGTCGATCGGCGCCGGCCGCCGCGCGCGCGAGCTACAACCACGCGCTCCGCCACTTCGCGCGCTACCGCGAGCAGACGCGCAGCGCCGACGGCGCGCACTACGAGGCTATGGCCCACGGCGGCCTCGCGCGCCTCGCGCTGCAGAGCGGGGATCTCGGGCTGACCTTCTCCGAGCTCCAGCAGGTCTTCCGCATCGCCCCGCTCGCCGCCGCCGCGGTCGACGGGCTCAGCATTACGGCGATGCAGACGGCCGAGGCGCTCCGCGGCACGGCGCTGCGCGACGACCCCGAGCTGGTGGAGCGCCTCGACGCGGTCCTCCAAGCGCTGCCAGATGACGCGTTCTTGTTGCCCGAGTATGAGCAGCGGAACCCTGGCAACCCGCGTTACTCGCGCCTCAAGCCGCGGCGCTAGTCTTCGAGACGCTGGTCGCGGATCGCGTCCGTGGCAGCGCCTCGCGCGCGCACGACCCGGGCTTCGCCCCCGTCAACGAAGACCTCCGCTGG
>JAYYEE010000457.1:0-5557 GCA_036160175.1 Planctomycetota bacterium | reverse complement strand
CCTCCCGACCTGCGTGAAGAACGCCGCGAAGCCGTAGTAGTCGTCCATCCGCCACCGCTCGAACGGGTGGTTGTGGCACTGCGCGCACTGCAGCCGGATCCCGAGGAACGTCTGGGCGGCGTTCTCGGCGAGCACCTTGGGGTCGCCCGACGTGACCCAGTAGTTGGCTTCGGGGACGCGGAACGCGCTGCCCTCGGCGGTCAGCATGCTGCGCACGACCTGATCCATCGGCGCGCCGTCACGCAGGGACTCGCGCAGCCAGCGCGTGAACAAGTGCACGCCCTTCTGCTCGAGGTTCTGCGGCTCGATGCGCAAGACCTCGGCCCAGGTCATCGCCCAAACGTCGGGGAACTCAGGCCGCGCGAGGAGCGCGTCGACCACGGCGGCGCGCTTTCCCTCGCGCTCATCCGCGAGGAACGCGCGGACTTCGTCAGGCGTGGGGAGCTGTCCGATCACGTCGACGTAGACGCGCCGCAGATACGTCGCGTCGTCGCAGCGCGGCGCGGGGCGAAGGCGCAGCTTGACGAGCTTCTGTTGGACCAGCAGGTCGATCTCGTTGCGTTGATCCATCGCGGGCGCAGCCCAAGGCTTGTCGTCTGGCAGCACGATCACCTGCGCGACCTCGGTGAGGTAGCCGAAGCGAGCCATCAAGAAGGCCTCGCCGCGCGCGCTCGAGATCACGGCGCCGTCTTTGATCTCGGCCGAGGTCGGGTTGCTCGACGAGAGCAGCGAGAGCTTGGTGACGTCGCGGACCGAGCCGTCGGAGTAGGCGGCCGTCACGACGAGGTCGCTCCGTTGGCCGGGCCCGGCGAGCACGAGCTCGCGCGGCTCTACCTGGAGCGCGACGAGCGTCGGGGCTGCCTCGCCGTCGTCCGCTGCGCCTGCGGCGATCCAGGCGCGGAGCGTCTCCCACATCTCGCCGTCTCGCTCGAAGCGCTTGCCGCCCTTGTGGCGCACCTCGCCGGTCGGCTTGGTCAGCATCAGGCTCTGCTCTGGCGCGGCGCAGTCGAGGCGCCGTCCGCGATAATCGCGGCTGAGCGCGCGCAGGTCTTTGGCCGGGTCGTAGCCGAACAGCGTCAAGCCGAAGCCGTTCTTCCCCGCGGCGGCCCCGTGGCACGCGCCGCCGTTGCAGCCTGCGCGGGTCAAGACCGGGATGACGTCGTTGCGGAAGCTGACGGGCGGGCGGGACGCCGCGCCCGTCACGGCGATCGCGACCGTCGCGCGGAGCCCGTCGTGACGCACGGTGGCGACGGTCTCGCCGTCACCGAGCGGCAGGAGCTTGCCGCCGCGCCACTCTGCGACGTTGGGCGACGCAAAGCTGACCTGCGCGCTGGCGGTCACGTCGACGGTGATGCCTTGGTCGTCGCTCTTGACGATCACCAAGCGGTGGGCGTCGAGCCCGCTGTCGAGGGTGACCTTGGCGGGGTACGCCGTCAGTCCGCTCTGTGCGATCGCCATCCCAGTGGTGAGGGCTGCGGCCAACAGCAGCTGCGCGAGTCGGATCATCGCTTTGTTTGGTCCTTGGGTTGGCCGCGCAGCGCGGGCGGCAGCGGCCGGTCGACGCGGATCTCGCCGCTGCCGGCCGTGTGGATGATGACGCCGTCAGGGGTCGTGAGCACGAGTCGCGCGTAGATGGAGCGGTGGCGTCCAGGCTTGGCGTCGGCCGCGGCGGTCAGCGCGATCTCCAAGTCAGACGTCTCCGCGTCGATCTTGGGCACCTCATAAGAGACGCCCTTAGGCACGCGGCCAAGCTCCAGCTTGACCTCACCCTCGAACGCGCGGTTGCGCTGCAACTCCACGGTGAAGGTCGCGCGCTGGCCTTGTTCCATCTTCGCTCGGGGGACCTTGGCCGTGATCCACGGCTGCTGCACGTCTAGGTCGAAGACATCGCTAGAGACGGTGCGCTGGATCTGGCCTGCCGAGAAGCTCGAGGTGAGCACGATCGGCGCGCGTGTGATCGCGGCGTTCGAGTTGGCGTTGAGCGTGATCTCGCCTTCACTCTTGCCCTTGCCCAGCGTCAAGGTCGACCCCGACACGCCAGCCGGCAGCCAGAGCGCGCGGATGGTGACCGTGCCGTCGAACGCCTCGCTCCGCTTGATCTGGACGGGCAGCTTCATCGTCCCGTTGCGCACCAGCGGCACCTGCGGCGCGATCGCGTGGACTATGTATGGAGCCGGCGCGGTCACGGCGACAGGGAGCGCGCGCGCCGCTCGCGTGTCGTAAGCGACGTTGTTTCGCACGCGGATCGTCGGGTAGCCGTGCTCGTGTTGGATGGGCCGCTCCTTGGGCGCCTTCTCCGCGCGCAGCGCGGGTCGCGCCAACGCGCTGCCGAGCGGCGCGTCCGCGGCCGCGGTCAGCAGCAGCGGGGTCAACCCGTCGGCGCGTAGGGCCATCGGCTTGGCCGTGACACCTGGCGGCAGCGATGTCCACGCGAGCTGCGCGCCGTCGCGGGCGTTGGCGCCGACGGTGCGGAGGATGGTCGCGTTGCGTCCGCCCTGCGGCACGGTCACGCCAAAATACTCGCTGCGTCTGCCGGGGACCGCCTCGCTAGTCTTTGCGCCCGCGGGCGCCGCGCCGACCTCAAGTCGATAGAAGAAACCGGCGCCTCCGCGCCGCAGGTGGTCGTACACGACGACGCGATAGACGCCATCAGCGGGGGGCGTGAACCGTAGCCGACCGTCGAGACCGAGGCCGTCGTCGTTGCTCGCTGACGTTTTGCCGTCGCCCACCACGAGCACGGGATCTAGCGGAGAGAGCAGCGTGCGCGCGAGCGCGCGGATCTCGATGCGTGCGCCCTTCTTGGCTGTGAACTGGTATCGGTCGATTTCGCCCTGCGTCGAGAGCACTCCGTGGAACGCGCACGGCGCGGCTGGCGGTTGCTCCGGGGTGTCGCCCTCGACGAGGTTGACGCGATCATCCACGACGACCCGCACGGGCGTCGGCGTCGGGACGCCGTCGACCTCTGGGAACAGCTCGTGGACGCCAGGGCGCGCGGGCAAGGTGAGCGCGACGGAGCGCTCCTCGAGATCGCCGACCATGCGCGCGGTGATGGTCTCGCCTGGCCGCCCGCCAGCGGGCACCAGGCCCGTCGGACGCGGGAAGGTGCCGACGTGCAGGCGATACGCTGCCAGCGAGGAGCCGCGATATGCGACGTCGCGGAGCGCGAGGCGGTGGGTGCCAGCCTTCTCGACGAGGAACCCGGCGACCGGGTCCGCGCGGCCGATCGAGCTCTCGTCGGCGCGGACGACGAGCTCGCCGTCCGGCCCGAAGACTTCGAACTGCAGGTCGTAGTCGTAGAAGCCGAGCCGGATGCCCTCCGCCTCGATCCGGATCCGCTGCCCGGCTTCTGCGTCGAACGAATACCAGTCAACGTCTTCTGCGAGCACGCGTCCGTCGACGGTGCAGTTCAGCGCGATCTGCTGGGCCGTCTCGGGCTTGGCATGGTCCTTCGCCTCTGCGATCGACGGCAGCGCGCCGACGCGCAGCATCTTGACGCGCGTGATGCCGCGCGCGGTGTGCAGGGCGAACGGGTAGACACCCAGCGCGGCGTCGTCGGGCACGCGCACCTTCAAGTGGACGCGGTCGCTCCGTTTTTCGCTGATCTCCAGGAGCTCAAGGCCGTCACGGAGCCAGATCACCGACGTGGTGTCTTTTAGATCGGCGCCATAGCACCGAAACGTCGCCGTCGTGCCGCGCGTGGCGCCGGCTGGGAGGACCAGGCGGAGCTGCTGCGCGGTCGACGTGCTCGCCGCCAGCACGAGCGCGGTGGCCTGCAGCCAGCGCTTCACGACAACAGCTCCCGAATGACCGCGCCACCTCGCACGATGTCGATCGGGCGGTCGCCGGGGCTCATCAGGCGCTTGTGCGGATCGATGCCGAGCTGGGTGAACATCGTCGCGGCGAAGTCGGCGGGGGACACTGGCAGTTGCTGTGGCTCGCTACCGCCGGGGTCAGATGAGCCGTGCACGTAGCCGCGCTTGATGCCGCCGCCGGCCGCGACCATCGAGAAGACGCGCGGCCAGTGGTCGCGTCCCTGGATCCGGTTGATCCGCGGGGTCCGGCCGAACTCGGTCGACAGCACCACCATGGTGTTGTCGAGCATGCCGCGCTCGTCGAGATCAGCGATCAACGCGGCGACGGCTTGGTCGACCGGCGGCAGCGAGCGGCGCAAGTTCGTCGAGATGCCGTTGTGGTGGTCCCATCCCCCTGAGGGGACGGCGACGAACCGTACTCCTGCGCCGACGAGCCGTCGCGCGAGCAGCAGCCGCTGACCGATCGTCGTGCGTCCGTAGCGGTCGCGCGTCTTCTTGCTCTCCTTTTCGATCTTGAAGGCCTCTTGGGCCTTGGGCGAGTCGATCAGGTCCCAGGCTTGGCGGTAGAACTCTTGCGTCGCGGAGATGCCATCGGCTTGCCCTGCGTAGCCCGCGTCGAGCTCGGCGAGCATCTTCCGACGCCGCGCCTTGCGCGCGTCGCCGAGCTTCTCGGTCGGGCCGAGGTCTTTCACCGAGAAGCCGCTGCGAGCTGGCTCCCCGCCGACGCTGAACGGTCCGAACGCCGAGCTGAGGTAGCCTGTGCCGAAGTCTGCGTTGGTCGCGTTCGGCACGCAGACATACGGCGGGAGGTCGTTGCGCACGCCAAGCTCGTGGCTCACGACCGCGCCGAAGCTCGGATAGACGATCGCTGGGCTCGGTCGATAGCCGGTCAGCATGTTGTGTCGGCCGCGCGCGGGCGCGGCCGCGGGGTGCGTCATCGACCGGATGACGCTGAGCTTGTCTGCGACCTTGGCGAGGTTGCGGCACAGCTCTGAGAACCGGACGTCGTCGATCTTCGTCGCGATGGAGCGGAACGGTCCGCGGGTGTCGACCGGCGCGTCGGGCTTGGGGTCGAACGAGTCGATGTGGCTGAGCCCGCCGCCGAGGTAGATCTGGATGACCGCTTGGGCGCGCGCCGGCGGCGCGGCGGCGCCGCGCAGGGGAGACGGGATCGCCGCGGTGACTCCGACGGCTGCAGCGCCCGCGAGGAAGTCGCGGCGGTCGATCTGGTCAGGTCCGGTTCTGCCTCGGTCTGGGCTCATAGTCTCCTCGCGGTGGTGCAGGCCGATGTGCTTCGCATGATGCTAGGGGGTCGGCCGGTTTGTCGCTCGCTGGTGCAGTTCCCTTACAAGGGAAGCGGCGGCGCGCCCCGATGGTGACAACTCTTCACACGCATGCCGTTCGCCGTATCTTCGGCGGCGCCTCCCACTTGACCGTGGCGTCACAAACGCGATCGTGAGTCGCAGCCCCTCGCGAAGAACGTCCATGCTCCGACCGCACCTCACCTCGCTCTCTTGCGTTCTCTTGTTTGCCCTCTCGTCGTCGCTCTTGGCGCAGGGTGACGGATGGACGTCTCTGTTCGATGGCAAGACCCTGGACGGGTGGACGCAGCGCAACGGCACCGCCACCTACGCGGTCGAGGACGGGGCCATCGTGGGGACGACCGTCAAGGGAAGCCCGAACTCGTTCTTATGCAGCGACAAGTTCTACGGCGACTTCGAGCTGGAGTTCGACGTCAAGTTGTT
>JAYYEE010000456.1:0-4739 GCA_036160175.1 Planctomycetota bacterium | reverse complement strand
CGGGTCAGCCAGCCCGGCGACCTAGGTCGTGGGCCAGGAAGGCGCCGCGAGCGCGCCAAAAAAAATGCCCGGCGTCCTCGCGAACGCCGGGCATCGGAGCGGGGGTAGAAACCCTCATCAAAGGTCTCCGATTGCTCAGCTCCTAGGGTGCATCGCAACAGACGGCCGCCACCTCGCCAATGAGGACCGTCCTGATCGTCGACCTACGCCCGCTGGGTGGACCTCGCCGATCCAGTCCAGGGGCACCCTGTCTCCTCCAAACAACTCTCCGCAGAGGGCCGCCGCTCGTGCGCGCGCCGCGCCGTGGCAAGGCCCCCGCAGGCTGCGTCGATCGTGCGCTCCGCTGCTCTGCATGATCCGCCCGATGCGAATCTCGTGCCGGACGCCGAAAAATCGCAGGATGAACCTTTTGAAGGGGTTACGGCGATCGGCGAGGCGCGCCGTGCAGTTGGATCCCAGCAGTGGGACGGAATCCCGGCAACCGTGAGACGTCGGCGGCGGAAATTGGCCGCCCGTCCCGTCGAGGTGCATGCTGGCCTTCGGGGCTTGAGACGCGGTGGGTGCTCCGTATCCTGCTCGCCCTTGTCTACGTCCGAGTCCGAAGTCCTGGTCGTGGAGCGGGAGCTGTCGGGGATCCGTCTCCACGACCTGCTGGCCCGCTCATGGCCATCGGTCCGCAGGGGAGACTTGCGGCAACTCGTTTCCAGCGGAGAGGTAAGCGTCAACGGGGAGGAGTGCGTCAGCGACCGGCGCCTGCGGGTCGGAGACGTGGTGCTGGTCCAGTCTCTGCCGCGCCTCCGCGCGAAGGGAGAGGCCGTGAAGGGGGTCGACGCCGACCCTCTCACGGTGCTGCACGAGACCGGCACCGCCTTGGTCGTGGCCAAGCCCGCCGGGGTCCCGTCCGTGCCGGCGCGTCACGGCGGAGAGCGCGGGGTCCACGGGCGCCTGAAGGACCTGCGGCCCGAGGACGACCTGCGGATCGTGCACCGCTTGGATCGCCACACGTCGGGTTGCCTCTTGCTCGCCAAGGGCCTCGACGCGGCCCGTCACTTCGACGCGGCATTCCGCGAGCGGCGCGTCCAAAAGACCTATGTAGCGTTGGTGCAGGGCGTCCCGCACCAGGACGCGTTCGCGATCGACGCGTGGCTCGGTCCGGATCGTCGCCGGCCCGGGATGGTCGTCGCCTCGGCGCGCGAGAAGAAGGGCTTCCGTGAGGCGCACACGGAGGTCCAGGTGCGCGCGCGCTTCCGGCGGCATGCCCTGCTGGGGCTCCGCCCGACCACCGGCCGCGGGCACCAACTCCGCGTGCACGTGGCCTCGATCGGCCACCCGATCGTCGCAGACGAGGACTATGGCGGAGAACGCTTGCTGCTGTCGCGTCTCAAGCCAGACTACAAGAAGCGGACGGGCGTCGAAGAGCGCCCGCTGCTGCACCGGATGTTCCTGCACGCAGAGCACATCCGACTCCAGGACGTCGACGGCTCAGACCTAGACGTCGATGCCCCCTTGCCCGAAGACCTGAAGGTCGCGCTGCGACACGTAGAGAAGCACGCGCGCGCGCGGAGATCCCCTTGCGACTGAAGACCACGCCTGACGACTTCCGCGTCCGCGAACTGCTGGAGTGGGAAGAGGTGCCCGACGGCGACTTCGTCGTACACCGCCTTCACAAGGAGAAGCTGTCGACCCCCGAAGCGCTGACGATGCTGTCGCGTGACGCCGAGGTCGAACGCGCCAAGATCGCCTACGCCGGCCTGAAGGACCGGCAGGCCGTCACCGATCAGTTCATCACCATCGAACGGCGCGCCGTCGAGCTCAAGCTCGCCAACCTTCGGGTCACGCCGTGCGGCACGACCGACCGGCCGATCACCTCCAAGCAGTCCGGCGGCAACGCCTTCACGATCGTCGTCCGGGACCTCCGCCCGACGGAGGCGGCGACGCTGCGTCGCAGCCTGCCGTCGTTGGTGAAGACCGGGTTCCCAAACTACTTCGACGATCAGCGCTTCGGCAGCCTCCGACACGGCCAAGGCTTCCCGATGCAGAGCGTGCTCCACGGGAACTTCGAGCGCGCGCTGCAGCAGCTCGTCGCGGAGCCTTCACCGGTCGCGATCAGCGGCGATGTAAAGCTGAAGAAGGCGCTCCAGCTGCGCTGGGGTGACTGGGAAGCCTGCCTGCGCATCGCGCGCGGCCCGGCGTATGAGCCGCTCTTCGAGCACCTCTGCAACCACCCGCGCGACTTCCGCCGGGCACTCCAGCACGTCCCGCTGCGGCTGCGCGTGATCCACGCGTTCGCGTTCCAGAGCTTCTTGTGGAACCGCGCGGTCAGCAACCTGCTGCGGGTCGGCGTGCGCGGCGCGCAGCGGCTGCGCCTGTCGACGCTCGCTGGTGACCTGCTCGCGTGGAAGTACCTCTCGCCCGAGCGGGAGGAGAAGCTCAAGGTGATGCGCACGCCGCTGTTCGGTCTCGACGGCGACGGCGGCAGCCCTCCGTTCAAGAAGGCGATGGTCGACGAGTTGAAGCGCGCCGAGCTGCGACGCAGCGACTTCGTCGAGCACGAGGTGCCCGGGATGATCTGGAAGCACGAGCAGCGCGACGCCTTCGTGAAGCCCCGCGACGTCGCCGACGTTCGGATCGAGCCCGACGACATGCACGAGGGGCAGGTCAAGGCGACCCTGCAGTTCTCGTTACCTCGCGGCGCCTACGCGACGATGTTGATCAAGCGGCTGTTCGCGCCGAGCTGGTACAGTCGGCCGCTGGACCGCATGGAGCCACCGGAGCCGCGCGGCCGCGGCGGGCGCGACCTGCGCTCACGGTCGGTGGTGCGCTACGACGACGACCAGGACGGAGCATGAGCGAAAAGACGTTAGGCATCATCGGCGGGTCGGGACTCTATGACTTGCCGGGTCTTGAGAACCGGGAGACCGTCGAGGTCGAGACGCCGTTCGGCAAGCCCAGCGACGCGCTGGTGACCGGGACGTTGCACGGCGTCCGGATGGCCTTCCTGCCGCGCCACGGGCGCGGGCACCGCTTGTCTCCGAGCGAGCTGCCGTTCCGAGCCAACATCTACGCGATGAAGCAGCTGGGGATGAGCGCGGTCGTCGGGATCTCCGCCGTCGGCTCGATGAAAATCGACCTGCGCCCTGGCGAGCTGGTGCTCGTGGACCAGTTCATCGATCGCACGCGCGCGCGCACGCAGGAGTCGACCTTCTTCGGCGACGGCTGCGTCGGGCACGCGCACTTCGCGGACCCCATCTGGGAGCCGCTCCGCCAGGTCGCCCTCAAGGCGGCGCGCGCTGCTGGCGCGGTCGCGCACGACGGGGGGACCTACCTCTGCATGGAGGGGCCCTTGTTCAGCACGCGCGCGGAGTCTCGGCTCTACCGGAGCTGGGGCGTCGACGTGATCGGGATGACCAACCTGCAAGAGGCCAAGCTCGCGCGCGAAGCGGAGCTAGCCTACACGACCGTCGCGCTCGTGACGGACTACGACTGCTGGCACGAGGTCGAAGGCGACGTCGACGTCGCGGCGGTGCTCGCCGTCTTGAAAGCGAACGCGGACCTAGCGCAGCGCACGGTCGTCGAGCTGGCCAAGGCGGTCAGCGAGCTAGAGGATCCCATCAGCGCGGACGGCTGCATGGAGCACGCCGTGATGACGGCGCCGGATCGGGTCACGGCTGACGCGCGGCGGCGCCTCGCGCTGTTGATCGGCAAGCACCTCGGGTGATCGCGACCAGGCCTACGGGCTGCGCCGATGGGCGCGGCCCAGCGCGTGGGCGGTCGACGGCGTCAGCGGGGGGCGCGCGCTGGGACGACCGGCTGGACCCAGGCCTGCTTCGGCTGGCCGTCCCAGACCGGGTTGTCGGCGGTCGCTGACGACGTGACCGTCGCGCGGACGAACAGCTCATCGCCGCGCGCGCGATAGCGCGGGTGTAGGCCCTCGACTCGCGCCAGGACCTCGCCGGGTTCGCCGTCCGCGCGCGTGCCGATGAACGTCGTGACGTAGCTCGCGCCAGCTGCGGGCGCGATGTCAACGCTGAGCGTTTGGCCGTCGAACCGGACGTCGTCAAGCGTAACGCCGCTCGAGGCGTAGAAGTCACCGCGCTCCATCGCCGCCAGCAGCGAGCTCGCGGTGCAGGCTGCGGCGCGGACCATGACCCAGCCGCGACCGGGCGTTGAGCCCGACGCGTTGTGGTAGTTGTGGCAGTCGTCGGTGCCGAGGCCCATTAGCAGCGGCGCGTCTAGCTCGCGGCGCCGGGTCGTGTTGGCGATGTCCCAGAGGCGCTCCGTGCCGGGCCGGTTCGCGTCGCCGCGGTGGTTGACGCCGGGGTGGCCGTTGTAGACCTCGAAGAAGTGCTCCTCGGTGACCCGCGCGAGGTCGTCCGCGTTGACCCCCCAGCCGAAGTTGGGGTGGTTAAGGTGCGCGAGCACCCGGCGATCGTTGGCGGCGGCGTGCTCGTGGATGGCGCGCATCGTCTTGCGGATGACGTCCTGGACGCTCTCCCCGCGCTGGGGCGCGAGCTTGGCGGCGACGTTGCTGGCGTTGATGTGGATCGGTCGGCTCTCGAACGACGACGTGACCTCTTCGGCGGGGATCAGCAGCAGGTCTGCGAACAAGGGCGCGATCTCGTCCAGTCGTTTGAGGCGGACTTCGAGCTTGCCTTCGCGCTGCCGCTCCTCGACCCAGTCCGCGCCGAAGCGCGCGCGGTATTCTGAGAGCGCCGCGCGGCCGCCGCGCCGGACGACCT
>JAYYEE010000455.1:0-2901 GCA_036160175.1 Planctomycetota bacterium | reverse complement strand
TCGATCTGCGCGACGCTGGCAACACGGTGGTGGTGGTGGAGCACAGCGAGCACGCGCTGCGCGCCGCCGACCACGTCGTCGACGTCGGCCCTGGCGCGGGGCGCGCTGGCGGCCGCATCCTCTACGCTGGCCCGCCGTCGGGACTCTGCGACGCCGCGGCAGAGAGCGCGACGCGCGCGCTGTACGCGTCCGATGCTGCGCCCTTGAGCGCGCGCGCGCCGCGCGGGACGGACGGCGCCGACTGGGTCGCGGTCGAGGGCGCGTGCGCCAACAACCTGCAGGGAGTCGACGTCCGGTTCGCGATCGGGCGGCTCAACGTCGTCGCTGGCGTCGCGGGCGCGGGCAAGTCCTCGCTCGTCGGTGAGGTGCTCGCGCGGGCCGCGCGCGGCGACTCGCTCGACGGGCGCGCGAGCGCGGTGCGCGGCCTCGACCAGATCCGTCGGGTCGTGCACGTCGACCAGGAGCCGATCGGTCGGACGCCGCGCAGCAACCCCGCGACCTACACAGGGGTCTTCGACGAGATCCGTAAGCTGTTCGCCGCGGAGCCGCTGGCGCGTGAGCGCGGCTACAAGGCGACGACGTTCTCCTTCAACACCAAGGCCGGCGGCCGGTGTCCGACGTGCGAGGGCAGCGGCTGCGAGGTCGTCGGGATGCACGGGCTCCCGCCTGTCGAATTGGTCTGCGCCAGCTGCGGCGGGCGACGGTTCCGCGAAGAGGTCCTCGACGTCCGGGTCGACGGTGCGTCGGTGTTAGATGTGCTCGAGATGACGGTGGACGCCGCCGCTGCGCACTTCCGCGCGGCGCCGAAGATCCACGCCGTGCTCGCGGCGCTCGCGAGCGTCGGCCTCGGCCACCTGACGCTGGGCCAGCCTGCTACGACGCTCGCGGGGGGTGAGGCCCAGCGGGTCAAGCTCGCCGGCGAGCTGGCGCGCGGCGGGGTCGGCGGCAGCGCGCTGTTCCTGTTGGAGGAGCCCACGATCGGGCTGCACCGACAAGACGTCGCCCAGCTGCTGCGCGCCCTCGACGGGCTCGTAGAGCGCGGGCACACGGTCGTGCTCGTTGAGCACGACCTCGACGTGCTGCGCGCCGCCGACCACGTCGTCGACCTCGGCCCTGGGGCAGGTCCAGCGGGCGGGCGCGTCGTGGGAGAAGGAGCCGCCGTCGACCTCGCGAAGGCCGACAGCCCCACCGGGCGCGCGCTGCGCGGCGAGACGACGGCGCGGGCGCGCGCCGCCGCGACAGAGAGGCCGGAGATTCAGCTGCGCGGGGTCTCGACCCACAACCTGAAGGGCATCGACTTGGAGCTGCCGGCGAGCGGTCTGACCGTGGTCACGGGGGCGTCTGGCAGCGGCAAGAGCTCGCTGGTCTTTGACACGCTGTTCGGTGAGTCGCGGGCCCGGATGACCGAGCACTTGTCGGGCTTCGTGCAGCGGCAGCTGGGGGCGGGTGAGGTCCGCGGGCGGACCCTGCGCGAGGCGCGCGGCCTGCGGCCGGCGATCGCGCTCCGCCAGCGAGCAGAGGCCGACAGCGCGGCCGATCGGCGCGCGACGGTCGCGACCGTGGCCGCGCTCCACCCGCTGCTCCGGACCATGTGGTCACGGGCGGCAAGCGAAGGCCTACCCGCCGCGGCGTTCTCGTTCTTTCGCAAGGAAGGCGCCTGCGAAGAGTGCGGCGGCCTCGGCGTGGTGCGTCGTTGCGTCGCAAGCGCCGTGGTCGAGGACGTAGGCGCGCCGCTTTTTGACGGGGCGCTGCGCGTCAGCAACAAGGTGGTGCGGGACTTCGGGGACCCGACGATCCGCGACCGCGCGGTGATCGAGGCGGTCGCGCGCGCGCGCGGCGTCGACCTCACGCGTCCTTGGGAGGCGCTCTCCGAGGACGCTCGCGCTGCGGTGCTGCACGGCTGCGGCGACGAGGTCTTCGACGCGGTCTGGGACTACGAGGGCGCAGAAGGCGGCGCGCACCGTTGGCAGACGACGTGGCCAGGGATCACGGGATCCATAGATCAGGAGTACGCGCGGCGCGTGGACAGCGGCGCCAAATCCCGGCGAGCAGACTACGAAGCGCTGCTCGGAGACCGGCCCTGCCCAGCCTGCAACGGCGCCCGCCTGAAGGCGCCAGCGCGCGACGTGTCGCTCGGCGGCGAGACGCTCCCTGTGCTCTGCCGGCGGTCGGTGGACGCGTTCCTCGCATGGCTCGGAACATGCGAAAGCTGGGGCGAGGACGCAAAGGCGTTGACGCGCGAGGCGCGCGCCGAGCTGCAGCGTCGCGCCACGCAGCTGCAGCGGCTCGGCCTCGGGCACTTGGCGCTCGACCGGCGCCTCGACACGCTCTCTGCCGGCGAGCGCCAGCGGGCGCGGCTCGCGCGGCAGCTCGCGGCGCCGTTGACCGACTGCGTCTACGTGCTGGATGAGCCGACCCTCGGCCTGCACCCCAAGGACGTCTCGGCCTTGCTCGCGGCGGTCGGAGACCTCGTCGAAGCTGGCAACGCCGTCGTCGTGGTCGAGCACGACCCCCGGGTAGTCGCCGCCGCGACGCACGTCGTGGAGCTCGGACCCGGCGCGGGTGCAGGCGGGGGGGAGGTGGTCACCCAAGGGTCGCCATCCGCGCTCGCGGAAACATCGCGCACCGGCGGGGCCCTACGTCGTACTCCTGCGCCGCCGCGCGCCGCGCCTCGGGAGGCGTCGGAGCAGGCGCTCGCGATCCAAGGCGCGCACGCCAACACGCTCCAAGACGTCGACGTCGCGATCCCGGTGGGACAGTTGACGGTCGTCGCAGGCGTCTCGGGCAGCGGGAAGACCTCGCTCGTGCGCGGCGTGGTGGCGGCCTCGGCGCGCGTAGATGCGCCCGTCGGATGCCGAGCGCTGCGCGGGTTGGGCGCCTTCGCGGCCGTGCTGGACGACG
>JAYYEE010000454.1:0-9261 GCA_036160175.1 Planctomycetota bacterium | reverse complement strand
GGCGGTGGAGCTCAACGACGGGCGCGTCCTGATCATTGGCGGCGCCGACCAGAGCGCGAACGTGCTGTCGAGCTGCGAGATCTACGACCCGGCGACGAACTCGTTCTCGCCGACCGGCTCCATGGGCACCAACCGCGTCTTGTTCGGCGCGGCCAAGCTCGACGACGGCCGCGTCATCGTCACCGGCGGCACCGACACCCTGGACAGCAACGTCGTCAACGTGGTCACCGGCGTGCTCCGCAGCACCGAGATCTACAACCCCGCCACCGGCTCCTGGTCGGGCTCCCAAAACATCGGGGGCTACCGGCTCGCGCCGGCGCTCACCAGCCTGCCGAACAACCGCGTGATGGTCTCTGGCGGCGTGCAGATCGGGTTCTTCTTCGGCATCCCGACGTCGGCGTCGAGCACGGGCAACGTCCAGATCTGGAACAACGGCTCTTGGGGCGGCGGCGCGAACATGTCGCAAGGCCGCGCCGGCCACCAATACAACCAAGTGCGCCTCAACGACGGCCGGATCCTCATGACCGGCGGCGTAGACGTCCCGAGCCTGCTCGGCGCAACCAACGCCGCGCCGATCAGCGGCGCCGAGGTCTACAACCCCGCCAACAACTCGTGGCAGACGGTCAACATGCCCGTCGCCCGGACGCTGCACACAGCGACGCTGCTCGGCGACGGCCGCGTCGCGGTCTGCGGCGGCGCGCAAGGGCTGCTGACGGCGCCCGTGTCGATCCGCGACGTGCACATCTTCAACCCGGCGAGCAACTCCTGGATCGGCGCGCCGGCGCTCAGCGGCCCGCGCGCCAGCCACACCGCGCAGCTGCTCCCCGACGGCACGCTGGCGCTGTTCGGCGGCCAGGGCGCGACCAACACGCTCAGCTCCGTCGAGACGCTGCGCTTCTAGGTCGCGCGCGCGCTCACTCGGCGTCCGGGCTCACGCCCCGGACGACCGAGTTCTCTAGCGCGCCCAACCCCTCGACCGCTACCTGCATCCGGTCGCCGGGCCCGACCGGCGAGACGCCCTCCGGCGTCCCCATGGCCACGAGGTCCCCCGGCCGCAGCGTCGTGACGCGCGCCATCGCCGCGAGCGCCTGCTCGATCGAGAACACCATCTCGCTGGTCCGCGCGTCCTGACGGACCTCGTCGTTGACGCGCATCACGACCTGCAAGTCGGCGCCGTCGATCGCGTCGGCTGGCACCACGAACGGCCCGGTCGGGCAGAACGTGTCGATCGCCTTGGCGCGCAGCCACGGGTACTTCTGGTCGCGGTCTTGGCCCTGGAGCTTGCGGGCGGTCACGTCGTTGATCACCGTGTAGCCCGCGACCAGCGCGCGCGCGGCGCCTTCGGCGACGTCCTTGCGGCCGCGGTCGCCCGGGTCGTCGAAGCCAAGCACCAGCCCGAGCTCGGCCTCGTGGTCGACGCGCGTCTCAAGCCAGGCCGGGATGACGACGTCGTCACCGTGCGCCACCAGCGTGTCAGGGAGCTTGGCGAAGAAGATCGGCTCCCTCGGGGCCTCCGCGCCGAACTCGCGCGCGTGCTTCACGTAGTTCTTGGCGAGGCAGAGGATCTTGCCGCCGCGCGGCACCGGCGGCAGCCAGCGCTCAGGCGCAGCCATGGAGGGCGCCGACGCCATGCGCGCGGCGAGGTCCGCCTGCCGCAGCCCGCCGGCCGCGAGGAGCTTGACGACATCCAGCGGGCCGAGGTCGAGCCATCGCGGCGCGTCCCCCGTCGGGTCGACCGCGCCGAGCAGCGCCGCGCCCGCCCGCTCGTGCCGGAACCACGCAGGGTGCGCCGGCAGAGCCGGCAAGCTCACTTGCAGCGCTCCAGCGCCGCCATCGCGTAGCAGGTGCACAGCAGCGGCAGGTTCTCCATCCAGCGCCCGTTCTTGCCGTTGATCCAGGTGCCGTCCGGCTGCTGGATCGAGGCGAGGTGATCGCGCAGCGCCGCCCGCCAGTTCACCGGCTTCGTCGGCTCGAGCCCCGACGTGGCGAGGTCAGGGTCGGGGGCCTGGACCGTGTCGATGCCCGACGCGTCGAGCGCCTGAGCGAGCACCATGTAGTAGTAGAAGAGCCCGGCGTACTTCACCTTCTCGCCCATCGCCGGGTCGGAGCCCGGGTTGACCGCCAGCGTCCAGTTGTCCTGGATCCACCTCACGGCGGCCTTCACGCGCGGGTCATCTCCCTTGACGCCTGCGAGCGTGTAGGACTTCAGCAGGGCGTAGGTCATCGAGCCGTAGCTGCGCGGCACGGCCGTGCCGTCGGGCTGGACCATGTAGCCTGCGTTGCTGTTCCCGGGGTAGTAGCTGGCGCCGCCGTCGTCGCCCGACGTGACCTCGAGCGTCTCGCCCTCCTTGCTGGGGTGCGGCACGCGGCCGGCGTAGTCGTTGCTCGACTTCAGGTTTTGCGTCCGCTGCAGGAAGACGATGGCCTTCTTGAGCGCCTCATGATCTTCGGGGAGCCCGGTCTGGCGCAGCGCTTCGAGCGAGAAGTGCAGGTTGCTGAGGTCGCCGCGCTGGCTGTTGCCGTAGCCGATCGAGCCGTAGTCCCGGTCGCTCGGCGAGTAGCCGCCGCTCTCCGTGTTCTGGAACATCAGGATGGCCTTCTGGGCCCGCTTGAGCACCGGCGCCTTCTTCGGATCCGCCCACCGCGAGAGCGCACCGACGACGACGCAGGTCGTGTAGTTGGTGACCTGCTGGCCGAACGTGCCGTCCGCGTTCTGCTGCGTCAGCAGCCAGTTCAGGCCGCTGTCGATGGCGCCCTGCTCGGCCGCGGTGCGCTTCGACCTGGGCTTGCTCTGCAGCGCCATCAGCCCGAAGCCGGTTAACGCTGGGTCTGGGAAGGAGCGCATCTGGGTCTCGCCCTTGTCGTCCTTGATCGGCATCGTCACGGAGAAGACCCCGCCCTTCTGCTGCTCGAACAACCACTGGAACGCGCGGCCCTGCGAGGCCGACCAAGGCGCGTCCACGCTCTGCTCCCCCGCCTGATCCATGATGCGGTTGGCGCGCTGGCACGCCGCGAGCGCGCAGAGCACGTCCGCCGCCTGGGCGCGGTCGAGGCTGCTAGGCGCCTGGATCCAGCTGTCGGCGCGCTTGCTCTCCTCGGTCGCCATGTGCTGCTGGAAGCGGTCGGCGCGCACGGCCTGCAGCAGACCGTCTACGCGCGCGTCAAAGGTGAGCGCGTCGAGCTGCTTGCCAGCGAGCATCCGCTCGCACGCCGCGATGTCCTCGGCGTAGCCGTCAGGGTTGAGGATCTTCAGCGCGTCGACGACCCAACGCGTCGTGGCAGGCGCGCCGAACCCACCGTCCGCGCGGCGATTCTGCATCAAGTAGTCCAGCGACGGCCGCACGACCGGCCCGTCGCTGACGTGATAGCGGCGGTGACAATGCCCCATCGCGACCAGGATCTTGGCCGTCGTCAGCACGTCGCTCCCCAACACGCCGGGCGCCGCAGCGCCCGCCTCTCCGCGGCGCGCGGTCGCGCGGAGCGCGCCGATCAGGCCGTCGACCTGCGGCTTGTAGATCTTGCCCCGCTTGCGCGCGACCTTGCTGGAGGCCACCTCCTGCTGGGACGTCGTGGACGGCGCTGCCAGGAGCGCGGCGAGGACGAGGGTGACGATCTTCGACATGTTGCGTGGGAGGATAGGGGTCTGCTCCGACAACGCAAAAGCCACCCACCAGGTTCACCCCAAACGACCGCCAAGCGCCCTTCGTAAGGCGCCGCCGGACCATCTCTTCGAGCTCGTCCAGCGGCGGGACCAATCCACTTTGGCGCCCCCTCGACTTGCGGTGGCGGGTATCCTCAATGTGTCTATGTTCCGCGACCGGACCGTCTCACTCGTCATCCCCGCCTACAACGAGGAGGACACCATCGGCCAGGTCGTGGAGGAATTCCGGCAAGAGCCGCACCTGGACGAAATCCTCGTCGTCGACAACAACTGCAAGGACCGCACGGCCGAGCGCGCCTCGGCGGCAGGGGCGACGGTGATCCGCGAGTCCCAGGCAGGATACGGCGCCGCCCTGACCGCCGGGATGAACGCCGCGACGGGCGACCTGCTGGTCTTGGTCGAGGCGGACGGGAGCTTCCGCGCCAAGGACGTCGTCAAGCTGCTCTGCTACCTCGAAGACGCCGGCATGGTGATGGGCACCCGGACAACCAAGCAGCTCGTGGAGCAAGGGGCCAACATGCGCTTCCTGCTGCGCTGGGGGAACGTCTTCATGGCGAAGTTCCTCCAGCTCTGCTGGATGCGCCCGGCCGAGCCGCGCTTCACCGACGTCGGCTGCACCTTTCGCGCCCTGACGAAGCAGACCTGGGGCAAGATCCGCGGGCGCACCCGCGAGCCAGGGCCCGCGTTCTCCCCGGAGATGATGTGCGCGGCGCTGCAGGAGCGCTGCCGCGTGATCGAGGTCCCCGTCAGCTACGGCAACCGCATGGGCGGTGAGAGCAAGCACAGCGACACGTTCGCTCGGCAGGCCAAGCTCGCGTGGAAGATGTTCCGCACCATCTGCCGCAAGCGCTTCTTGGAGCGCGGCGCGCCGACGCCGAGATCCGAGGCGCAGGAGGCGTGAGCGAGATGAGCGCGACCGACTCCCAAGAGATCACGCGCTGCCAGGTCTGCGGCAGCCACGAGCGGACCCTCAAGTTCGAGGACAAGCCCTACCAAGTCTTCACCTGCTCGGAGTGCGGCCTCGTCTACGTCTCTCCCCGCCTACAGGGCCAGGCGCTGCTCGACGTCTACAACGAGGACTACTGGAAGAGCGACAACCCCAAAGAGCGCGGCTATGCAGACTACGCCTCGGAGGCTGGGCTCTACCTGAAGACTTATCGCAAGCGCATGAAGCTGGTGTCGAAGTGGCTGCCCGAGCGAGGCCGCGTCCTCGACGTCGGCTGCGCCGCCGGCTACTTCCTGCGCGTCGCCCAAGAGCACGGGCACGACGTGCACGGCGTCGAGCTATCGGAGCCCATCGCGCAGGAGGCCATCAAGGCGCTCGGCCAGGACCGCGTCTTCCACGGCTTCCTGGAGGACTGCATCGCCGCCCGCGGGTGGGCGGACCACTCGTTTGACCTCGTCACGATCTGGGATGTCATCGAGCACGTCCCAGAGCCGCAGGCGCTGTTGGCGACTATCCGGCGCATGATCAAGCCAGGCGGCAAGCTGCTGCTTGAGACGCAGAACGTCGCGTCTGGCTTCGCCGGCAAGATGGGCAAGGCTTGGCACCACTACAAGCACGACGAGCACCTCTACCACTTCAACCCCGACACCATCCGGCGCCTGCTAGGCGACTGCGGCTACGAGGTCTTGGCTTGCGGCTCGAAGTTCGCAGGCAAGTACGTCTCGTTCGGCTTCTTGGCCGAGCGAGCCGGCCGGCTGGGCCGGATCCCAGGGCTGCTCGCGAGTCCGCTCGCCCTGCTGAAGGCGTTTAGCGTCTACGTGAACCCGCACGACGAAATCATCGTCGTCGCGGAGCCCAAGTAACGCGGCGGCTGAGCGCGCGCCTACTGCTCGTCGACCTGGTCGCCGACGGGCTTCTCGAGCTGGTAGCGCGCCGCCAGCTCCTCTTGCGTGAACGCAGCCAACAGCATGCTGTCCATCTGACGCCGCGCGAAGTTCTTGCGCAGCATCTCGAACTCGCGACGCGTCACGTCAGCGGCCTCGAGCGGCGCGACGGACGTGCAGACGACCACGTGCGACGTGCGAGACTGGTAGATCGGCCCCACGGCGGCCGCCTCGTCCAGCTCGTTGTGCATGTTGTAGATGTACTGCGTCGTCTTGTCGTATGCCTTGCTGAAGCGGGGGCGGGAGCTGAGCTTGCGCGGCAACGGGCCGAGCTCGACGACCTCGAAGCCGGTCTCCTTGGCCGCGGCGTCGAGCACCGCGCCGTAGTGCTTGAGCGCTTCGGCGCGGACCTCACCGTCGATTTCAGCGTCCACGCGGGACTCTAGCGAGAGCGTCTGCCCGGCCTTGCCGGCGAGCTCCGAGCGTCGGTCGGCGAGCTGCTTCTCGAAGGCGCCCTTAGCCTGGGAGCCCATGCCGGGCGTCTGGAGCAGCTTCTCAGCTTCGGCGATCTTCGCCTTCACTCCCTCTTCCCATTCGGCGAGGGCCTCATCGATGCGCGCTTGGCGACCGTCCGCCTTCTCCTTAATGAAGTCCTGCATCTGCTCCTTGGCCAGGCGCAGGATCGCGTCCTTCATCGCGGTGTTCTTCTCGATGACCTCATCCGTCGCCTTCTGGGTGAAGTAGGCGTCCTGGACCAGCGGCTTGAGCTCATCCCAAGGCTTCAGCGGGGTCGGATCGACCTCCACGACTTGGTAGGCGAGGACCGCCTTGGAGGTCCGGGCGGGCGCGAAGCCGATCTCACCGGGCTGCCGGAGCGCGGTCGCGGAGTTTGCCGTGTCCCACTTGCCAAAGCCCAGACCCGCTTCGTCCAGGTCGGCGAGCTGCTCGGCGTCGAGCAGCTCGGCCGTCTCCTTGACGACGAAGCCGCTCTTGCCCTCAGTGAGCTTCGCCAACTCTCCGGCGAAGTCGAACCCGACGCGGGCCTTGTCGGCCTCCGCCTTAGCGGCCTCGACGCCGGCCTCCATCTGCTTGAGCCGCTGCTCCTCTGCGAAGTCCGACGCAGCCGCGGCCTCCGACTCGGCCTTGGCCTTGGTCACGGCCTCTTGCAGCGCGGCGTCCTCGGGCGACTCCTTGAGGGCGGTCTCTGCCTTGGCGAGGACCTTCTCCTTGGTCAACTTCTCCTGAAGCGTCTGTGAGCGTGACTCATTGGCGTTGTCGAAGTCCGCTTGGGCCTCGACGATCTTGTCCGCGAACGGCGTCAAGAGCTCGACGAGCTTGGCGCGCAGCTTGGTGTTCAGGTCACGCATGACCTGCTCGGCGTATGCGATCTCGAGCAAGGCCGCCTGCACCGACTCGTCTTCGAACGGACGAGCGTTGCCTTCTTCGTCCTTCCAGCGCGGGTCGTCTGCCTGGTAGTAGACGCGGAGCTGATCGGCGCCGATGTCGGCGTCCTTGAGCACGCCGTCCTTCCACTGCTCGGCGTCGAACTGGCCCTCTCCGAAGAGCGCGGCGGCGATGCGAAGCTTGGCGCGCGGGAGCGAGAACACCCCCATGCGGACCTTTTGGCCTTCATTCTGCTCATCGAGCCACGAGGTCAACTCTTCGTCAGTGAGCTTTGACTCCTCGATCATCTGCTCTTGGCGCTTCTCCGCGTCCCAAACGGCGACGCGATAGGCCACCTTCTCTTGGTTGCGCAGCACCATGCGCATCACCTCAGCGTCCGAGGTGTCTGCGGCCAGCACCTGGAGACGCTGGTACATCCCGATGCGCAGCGCCTCGGCGACGAGGATCCGGAACTCTTGCGTCGAAGAGAAGCCTGAGCGCGTCGCGAGCTGCGCGGTCGTCTCGACCTTGAACTGCTCACGGCTGAACTCGATCGCCTTGTCGACCTCGGTCATCGAGGCCTCGAAGCCTTCTACGATCGCGGCGCGTCGCAAGATGGCCAGCACCTCGGCGAGCTCGCTGTCGCCGCCTTCGCCAGCCTTGACCCCGAGGATCACGCCAGGCGGCAGGCGGCCGAGGCTCCTGGAGAGCATGCCGCCGTATTCGTAGTCCTCAGCTGTGAGCTGCGCGCGTGTGCCGTTCACCTCGATCGTGCCGCGCTCTATGTCCTTGAGGAACAACCCGCCCACGAGGCTCTGCAGCGAACCCGTGATCGAGAACGTCAGCAGCGTGAACAAGCCGGCCGTGTAGAGCAGCTTCTTCTGGTGCCGACGGAACCAGCCGTAGACGCCGGTCAGTTCGTCGAAGGTCTCTTCGGGAGCAGGCTCGTTGGCCTGTGGTTGTTCGGACATGGTCGACATTGGGGGCAACAGGATACCGGTTCCGACGGTGCCCGCCCACGCAGCAGGCCGCAAATTGCCGCAGACAGCGCGGCGTCCGCGTCTGGCGACGGCGGATTCCCTCTATCGGCAGGATGGCCCTACGGAGTTTCGGACGACTGGCCGGGAATTGCCTCCGGCGCCAAGAGGATCGGGATCCCGTCCTGGACCGGGTAGAGCCACGCCCCGTCGTCGGTCACGAGCGCCCCCGTCAACGCTGCGGCGACCGGGTTCCCTCCCCGATTTCGCACTGCGCCCGATGCGATGGCCGCGTTCGCCTCTTCAAGCTCGGCCGGCGTCGCGACGCGCAGCGGGAGCCGCGACGTCGGGCAGACCAGCATGGCGAGAAACTCGGGGTTGATCATCTCCATGGCACCGGGGCAAGGCCGTCCGAGGGTGGTAGGGGCGGAAGGACTCGAACCTTCGACCACCGGCTTAAAAGGCCGCTGCTCTACCAACTGAGCTACGCCCCCACGAACGGTGACCGGCCGCCTCCTTGAGGAAGCCGTGGCGACATCTGAGCGCCTGAACCCGGCGAGCGCAAGGCGACGCCGGCGACGGGGCGCGCGTCAGTCCTCCAAGATCTCCTTCGACTTGGCCTTGAGCGCGTCGTCTAGCTGCGCCTCGCACGACTTCAGGGCCTTGTCGATCAGCTCGCCCGCCTTCTTGAGCTGATCCTCTGTGAGGTCGCCATCCTTCTTCATCTGGTCGGCTTGCTTCTTCGCGTCGCGGCGCTCGTTGCGCAGCGCGACCCGGTTCTGCTCGACGAGGTCCTTGACCTTAGCGACGAGCTTCTGACGCTGCTCGCCGGAGAGCGGCGGCATGATCAAGTGCAACGCCTTGCCGTCACCTTGCGGGTTGAGGCCCAGGTTGGACTTGAGGATCGCCTTCTCGATCTCCTTCATCACGTCCGGCGACGCGTCGAAGGGCTTAATCGTGAGCTGGCGCGCCTCTGGCACGGAGATGTGCGCGACCTGGTTGAGCGGCGTCGGCGCGCCGTAGTAGTCGACCCGGATCGTATCGACGAGCGCCGGCGACGCGCGCCCCGTGCGAATCGTGCCGAGCTGGTCGCGCAGGTGCTGCTGCGTCTTGCCGGTCTTGTCCTGCAGGTCTTCGAGGATGAGGTCGTAAGGTTCCATGAGCTTGCCGATGAGGTGATCTAGAGCTGGCCGCCGTCGAGCGGCGCCGAGGTAACGGGTCAGACGACCCAGGTGCCGATCGCTTCGCCGCGCACGGCGCGCTCCATGTTCCCGGGTGTGAACATGTCGAAGACCATGATCGGCATGTGGTTCTCCATGCACAGGGTGAACGCGGTTCGATCCATCACCTTGAGGTCCCTGTCGAGCGCCTCGCGGAAGCTGAGCGTGTCGAAGCGCTCCGCGGTGGGGT
>JAYYEE010000453.1:0-5109 GCA_036160175.1 Planctomycetota bacterium | reverse complement strand
CGGCCGAGGGTGACGCGCAAGCGCTGGAGCGCGAGGCGAAGAAACTCGAACAACTGCGCCAGGTCGTGAGTTCGATGAAGTTGGCGGTGCTCGCCAAGGCCGCGCCGAACGCAAAGCCGGTGGTCGCGGCCAAGAAGCCCGCGCCGAAGCCGAAGCCCATGGCCGCCAAGAAGCCCGCGCCGAAGCCGACGCCCGCGGCCGCCAAGAAGCCCGCGCCGAAGCCGACGCCCGCGGCCGCCAAGAAGCCCGCGCCGAAGCCGAAGCCCGCGGCCATGGCCTCCGCCGAGCACCTCGCGGCTGGCGCCGCCGACCAGACCCTGCTGACCTACGACGACCACGTCTATCCGATCTTCGATGAGCACTGCATCGCCTGCCACGATCAAGGCGACGCCTCGGGCGGCCTGGACTTAGGGGCCTACTCCGCCACCGTGCAGGGCGGCAGCTCAGGAAAGACGCTGCGCCCAGGCAACCCCGACGAGAGCAGGCTCTACCTGTTGGTCTCCCACAAAGAGAAGCCGACGATGCCGCCAAAGGAGCCGCGGATCGACGTCGCCCTCATCGACACGATCCGGGATTGGATCGCGCAGGGCGCGCCAAAAGACCGCGCGCAAGCCGAACAGCTCGCCGTGCGCCGCGCGAAGGCGCGCGCCAAAGCAGAGGCAGAGGCCGCGGCCCGCGAGGCCGAGAAGGTGGTCGTGCAGGCGGTCATGCCTGAGCAGCTCCAAAGCAGCGAGAAGCGCTTCCCTGCGCGCCCGGGCGCGATGCGCGCCGTCGCCGCGAGCCCAGGCGCCCCGCTGCTCGCAGCGCCAGGATTCGGGCAAGTCCTGCTGCTCCACCAGCACAGCTTCCAAGAGCTCGGCGTACTCGAGTTCCCGTTCGGCCAAGTAGAAGCCCTGTCGTTCTCGGCAGACGCGTCCGCCTTCGTCGCCGCGGGCGGGACGCCGGGGAAGCAAGGCGGCGCCGTCGTCTATGACGTGCGCACGGGAGACATCCGCGGGCGCTTCGGTGAGCGCAAAGACGCGGCCCTAACAGCGGCGCTCGCGCCGCGCGGCGACCTCGTCGCGGTCGGAGGAACGAGACGTCGAGTGCGCGTATTCCGGGTCAGCGACGGCGCGGCCCTTTGGCAGCACGCCCACGATGACTGGGTCACCGCCATGGCGTTCTCGCCCGACGGCAAGATGTTGGCGACCGGCGATCGACAAGGCGGGGTCGTGATCCGCGAAGCCGACAACGGCAGGGAAGTTCACGACTTCAAGGGCGCAGACGGCGTGGTGACGAGCCTCGCGTTCTCACCCGACGCTGCGAGCCTCGCGACGGCGGGCGCCGATCGATCCGTGAGCCTTTTTCGCATGCGCGACGGCCGCCGCATGTTCCGCAAGGCCTCCCACACCGACCAGGCGCTCTGCGTGACGTGGCGCTCACCGAGCAGCCTGATCAGCGCCGGCGCCGACGGGCGCGTGCTCACCTGGAAGACCAGCGGCAGCCGCGACGCAGACCTCCCGCGCGTCGCCGACTGGGTATACGGGGTGGCCGCGAGCGCCGACGGCGCCCAGGTCTTCACCGCAGACTGGCGCGGCCGCCTGATCGCCTACGACGTCAAGACGCGCAAGGTGATCCGAACCATCACCCCGCTCGCCGTCACCCCGTAGCACCCCCACCGCGCCCGCAGATCGTCAGCGCGGCGGCAGCAGACAGGCGATCAGTAGATCCCGACCGTCAACTTGAGTCCGTTGGAGACCACGAGCTCGAGCGGGTTGATCGCCGGGACTAGGTAGGCCGCCTGGCAGAAGACCTCGGTGCCTGCTAGCGCTGGGTTGGACGGCATCGGGAACGGCAGCGTCGCGGTGCCGAACCCGCCAAAGAACAACCCGAGGTCGATCGACTGATACAGCTCACAGCCGGTGAGCCCCAAGAACGTGAGGTCCACCGCCGGCGTCAACGGCGTGGTCGAGAGGATCATCGTGCCGAACAGCCCGGTGAACGGGATGTTTGTCGTGACCAAGTCGAGCGGCATCCCGAGCACCGGGCGGCCGGAGCCGTCGAGGTCCATCTCCGGCTGGCTCGTCGAACAAATGCCGAGGCCGCCGTTCAGGTTCGCAGACAGTGTGATGCTGCCTGGGTCGGGCAAGCCGCCCTGAGAGAAGCCCACCAGGTAGTCACCTTGGACCGTGACGTTTTGGTAGATGTAGTGAACGTCACCGTTGTTCCAGAACTGCACCTGGAACGTCGAGGAGCCGTTGTTGAAGAAGTTCGGCACCGAGATCCAGGAGATCACGCAGCGCTGCGCCGTGACGTCGTACCAAACGGATCCACCTGCGGCCGGGTTGAGGTCGCGCCACATCGGCGCCCACATGGTGTGGTTTAGGAACAGTGACGGGTCCGGCAGGATGTTCGAGCCGCCGGTGAAGATGCCGTCGGTGATCCAGCCGTTGCTGCAGATCCGGATCGTGCCGGTCGAGCCGCCCGGGTAGGGCAGCGTGAAGCCGACGTTGCGGATGACCTCCTGGTTGTCCGCCAACCCAAGGTTGCTGCCTGCCGGCGGGATCCACGTGCCCTGCCCAGCGACGAGCGTGTAGTCGCCGTTCTCGTAATCCAGCGTCAGCGAGTTGTTCGCCATGCTGAAGGTCGGGTACTCGTAGATCGCGTCGACGCAGGTGTTGCCGTCGCAACCGAAGCCGATCTTCTCCAGGTCGGCGAAGACGCCGCCGGGCGCCGCCTGCCCGACCCCACCGACGACCACCAGCGCGTAGTCGCAGTCGATCGCGGGGGTCTCGACGTGGTTGTCCTCGACCACGGCGGTCGCGACGACCTCGATGAACCAATCGCCAGCGATCGGGTTCTCCACGAACACGTTCTCGATCGTGTTGACGGTGTCGAAGTTGTCGTTACCCGCGACGGACCACATCTCCTCGTCGAGGCCGACGTTGCCGATGTAGAGCGTGCCATCTGGCGCCGCGACCCGGATCGACAGGTCATTGATCGCCTGCTGGCTCGCGGTCGGGTTGGCCCCAGGCTCGCTCCAGTTGAGGCAGATCTTCAGCGACGGCTCACCCGCCGCGACCGTGACCTTGTAGGTGTCCGCCTCACCCTGCGTGAGCACGCTCTCCTCGTCGACGATGAAGGTCACGTCTCGACGATCCCACAGCTCCTTGAGGTCAGGGAACCCCCAGCCCTGGTGCTCGCGCAGGTTGTCGGTGCTGGAAGCGTCGAAGCTGTATTGCGCCGCGGTCGTGATCATCAGCGCCTTAAGGGTCGGCGCGTGGGGGCGGTTGTCGAACACGCTCCCGCCGGGTGCGCGCAGGGCGTTACCGAACTTCCCGAACCCTGACGTGCCGGATTCGTCGGTGAACATCTGGATCGCGAGGCCGCAGTGCCCCGCGACGATCGGCGTCGCGCCGGACGTCCCGCCGAAGCCGCTGGTCCAGTTGCCCGACGCGAAGCCCGCGCTCCCGGTCAGGTCCGACGTCCCGATGTCGTCGTAGTAGGCGCACAGCGTCGGCTTGAAGCGGCCGTCGCTCGCCGGGCCGATGCTGGCGTTGCCGGCAGCCCACGAGTCGTTGGTCGGGTCTGCGTCGTCGCCGTGGTTGACCGCGCCGACCGAGAGCAGGTTCTTCGCCCAAGCCTGCGGGCGAGAGCTGCGGTTGCCGGAGTTGGACTGGCTCTGCGTCCAGGTGATGTCGTGGTCGAAGACGATGTCGTCCGACTCCATCGAGACGGAGTTGTATTGCGTCGTCAGCGAGTCGCCCCACGACGCCGTCGACAAGCTGACGCTGTGGATGTTGGCGAGGTCATCGAAGACCTGCCAGCGCGACACCGAGGCCGAGTTGTAGTTCGTGTAGAACTTGCCCGCGTCGGGCGCCATCCCTCGAACCGCCGGGTTCGACGTGCCGTTGCCGAACACGATGCCCGCCGTGCAGTGCCCGTGGTCTTCGGCGCCGCCGCCGCTTTGCACGTTTTGCGCGCCGCCGGTGAAGTCCGGGTGCGTCGCCTCGATCCCCTCGTAGATGTGCAGGTTGACGCCCGTGCCGGTGTATCCCGCTTGGCCCTCGATGTAGTCACCGCCGCCCTGGATGCGAGCGTTGTCCATGTCCTCCTCGGGCGCAGACCACAGGTCCACCCAGAGCACTTCATCGAAGCCCGCGACCTGCAGCAGCTGTGGCCCTGTGAGCGTCGCGTCGATCAGCACGCTGCCTGCGTGCAGGTCTTCGACGCGCCCGCCGATGCGGGCGATCTTGGCCGCCAGCGTCGGCTTGTCGCTGTGCTTATTGGCGACGACGATGTTGTAGCGCGCCGACGCGCCGCGCAGGTGCGCGCCGCGCTCTAACAACACCGGATCTATCCGGTAGGCGACCTCATAGCTGCCGACCCACCGCACGGTCTCTACCTGCCTCGCGGACGCGGCCGCGGCGGCGTCCATGCGGAACACATATGCGTCCTTAGGCAGGTAGCCGATGCGCTCGCCGCCGAGCGCCGCGATCGCGTCGCGGTCGCGCTGCGTCGGGGTGCTCGTGAATTGCACGATCCAAAGATGCCCCTCGTTGGCTGTCTGGAGCGCCTCCGAGACCGATGGCACCGACTGGATAGGGTCGAACGATCCGTAGCGGATCAGGATCTGCGAGGAGGGCGCAGTGGCCTCACCTTGGGCGGTGAGCGCTGCGCCGAGCGCGAGCGTGAGGATGGAGTTCCGAGACAGTGGTGCAATCATGGCGAGGGGAGCTGAACGCGGGGTCGTCCGCAGCAGGTCTGCCAAATGATAGCGGCCATCAGCCCGCTCGGCAGCATGCCCGCGAGGGCGCTCGCGCTCGGCGGCCGTCGACCGGTTGTCGAACCGGCGGGCGTCGTTTTCGTCGCGCCGACAAACAACCGGTAATACCGATGGTTGCGCATGCCAGCCCCACCGGCGGCGTGGAGAGACAGTGGAGAGTCGCGCCCAGCTCAATTGTGGCCGCAAAACGCATTTCCTGCGCCGCCGCGCGGTCGCTAGGATCGGCGCGCCCGAGCTGGTCAGAGCTCGGGTCGAGGCTAGCGACGATGGCGCGGGGGAGCTCCACGGCGCCGCCCTCGGCACCATGGCAACTGAGACCGTCACCAAATGAGCAACACGTCCGG
>JAYYEE010000452.1:0-3360 GCA_036160175.1 Planctomycetota bacterium | reverse complement strand
GGGTGACCTGTTCGCAGCGCTGGCGCCCGCGGCGACCGCGCGCTGGCTCGCGAGCGCGCTGGAGTTTGTGAGCGCGCCGCTGCTGTTGCTCTCGATCGTGAGCGCGATCCTCTGCGCGCGGCGTCACCGCGGCGCTGTGCTGGAGGTCGCGGCCACCGCGGCGGTCTGCTCGGTCGCTTCGCCGCTCATGGGGTTCGCCGTGTACTTCTGCGTGCTGCACTCTTGGCGCCACGTCGACCGGACCCGCGCGCTCTACGCGCTGACGCGAGCGGACGTGGCGCGCGCGGCTGCGATGCCGACGGCGGCGACCGCGGCCGCGGCGGCGGCTGCGTGGGCGCTGGTCGACTGGGATTCGTTCGAGGCAGGGGTGCTGCGCGTGGTGTTTGTCGGTCTCGCGGCGCTGACCGTGCCGCACATGCTGCTGATTGAGCGCGTCCGAGCGCGTGGATGGAAGCCGAGGGGTGTGCTTGCGGGCGGGTGATGGTGTTGAATGACCAGAGCCATCTGCGCTCTTTCTCTTTGATGTCACGCACGCCCCTCTTGCTCTCCGTCCCGCGCGCCGCTGTCGCGACCCTCGCTCTCCTCCTCTCTGTTGACCTCTCCGCGCAAGGAGGCGGCCTCGAGGGCGCCTACCAGAAGCAGCTCGACGGGCTGCGCGCTGAGTTGAAGCGCAAGGCCCCTAAGGTCCGCGCGACGACGCAGAAGGCGTTCGCCAAGGCGCAGGACGCCGAGAAGGCGGCGAAGAAGGCGCTCGACGACGCCAAGGCCGCGCTCGGAGAGGTCAGCACGTGCAAGGCGCTGGTCGGGCACGCCAAGGGTAAGTGGATCGGCGGCGCCGACCGCGGCATCCAGCAGGCCAACCAGATGATGGCCAAGGCGAAGACCTCGGCGGAGAAGGAGGCCGCCGCGGCCGAGCTCGTGAAGTGGCAGCAGAACCGCAAGGAGGGCGAGCAGGCGCTCAAAGAGCGCCAGGCGAACCTCGACCGCGCGCTGAAGCGCCAGCCGAAGCTCGAGCGGGCCGTCAAGTCGGCAGAGTCCAAGCTCAAGCGGGCGAAGGCGACCGCCGCCAAGGCGCTGCAGCGCCTCGGCCTCTCCAGCAAGCTCGCGAGCAGCGACCTCGACCACGACCTCGCGAGGTTCGTGGTGCTCAACGAGGCGACGCCCAAGCGGCTGGCTGCGTTCGCGGAGCGAGGGCCGGCGCAGAAGCAGCTGGTCGACCGGCTGCTGGCTGACGGTCCGCTGATGCTGCAGATGGTCGTGGCCGACGGCGCCAAGGGTGGTGAATACGGCCGCGCGATGGAGATCTACGCCAAGATCCAGGCCGAGCGGCCGAAGGCGCGCGCGGGCGCGCTGCAGCGCTTGGCGGTCGCGATCGCGCTCGAGCACGCGCAGCCGGTCAAGCAGCGCAACGCGACCGGCGCGGAGGACGCGCCCGAGCACGTCGACCCGTTCGGTCGCTACTGCCACTACGAGGAGGCGTTCGAGAAGAAGGAGCTCGACGCGTGCTTCGGGCAGCTGACCGTCTGGGACTACCGCATGGTCGTCGACGGCGAGGAGCCGGACGAGATCGCGGCGTGGGGCCGGGAGATGCTGCGCAGCTACCGCCCCGACCACATCTTCACGAAGGACGACCGCTGGCGCTACGTCGGCGCGGTCGGCACCGAGATCCGCTACGGCTCGCAGGACAACCACCACGACCGCTCGGACGTGCAGTTCTTCCAGAACATCCTGATGAACGGCGGCGTCTGCGGGCGCCGGGCGTTCTTCGGTCGCTTCTTGCTGCGCGCGTTCGGCGTGCCCACGACGGCGCGGCCGCAGCGCGGCCACGCGGCGCTCGTGCACTGGACGCCGAAGGGGTGGGTGCCGTGCCTCGGCGCGGGCTGGGGCTCGGGCTGGACCAGGACGCGCTACAACAAGGACCTCGACTTCCTCGCGACGACGCAGGCGCGTCGCGACTCCAAGCGCTACCTCGAGGTCAAGCGCGCGCAGTGGATCGGCGACGTCGTCGGCGAGCGCCCGGTCTACGGGCTGCTGTCGGGCGAGCCGGGGTTTTGGTACGGCACGTCGCTGCACCGGCAGCGCCAGATCATCGAGCAGACCGACGCGCAGACGCTGCAGGCTGTCGGCGCGGACCTCGGCGAGGCAGAAGACGAGCGCGACCGCTTCCGCGTCGCGGTCGGTAAGGTCACCGAAGACGACCGTCGGATCGACGTCGACGCCGCGGGCGTGATCACGATCCCTGCGGTGGCGTGCACCAAGCCCGGCAAGAGCAACCGCAAGGTCGTCTTCTTGCCCAGCAACCTCGGCGGCAAGCAGCTGCACTACAACCGCAACGGCGGGGGCCAGGTGCTGGAGTACACCTTCGAGGCGCCGGCCGCTGGGACCTACCGGCTGACCGCGCGGGTGGCGTCACCGAGCTGGCAGCAGCACCTGCACGTCTCGGCCAACGGCGGGGCGTCGGCCGACTTGGCGCTGCCGCACACCGTGGGGCTTTGGGGCGAGTCGGACGGCGTCGATGTCACGTTGGTGGCTGGCGCGAACGTCCTGCGCTTGGAGCACAAGAGTGAAGGTCATGCTAAGGGATTTAGCATCAAGGACTTCCGACTCACGCCGCAGTGAGCTGGCGTTGAGCTTGCTGCTCCAGATGACCCGCAGCGACGCGGAGCGTTACCTGATCTAGCTCGGCGTCGAGGAGTTCGAGCGCGCGAGCAAGAAGGCGCGGCGGCGGGGCTGACCCGGACCGTTCGCCCCGGGAGATTCTGTGCGCGTTTGCGTCGGGTCATTTTTGGTATGACGACGCGGTCGCCGCGGCGGCGCACGAACTCCATCAGCACGACCACCTCTAGACCTCTGCATGATGCGTTCTCTGCCCCGCCTCTCGCTCGCGCTTGCGCTCGTCCTCTTCGCGGGCGCGTGCCGCCATCCGGGCATGATGTTTCTTTGCCTCTCGGTGACGCGCGGGGGCGAACCGCTCGCCGAAGTCTGGTTCGACGCGTCGGACAGCAGCGACGTCGACGAGATCTGGGCGGAAGCGGGGAGGGGTGGGAGGGGGATCTTCCTCGAGGCGCTCCTGCAAGCGGAGAAGCCGAGCCCGGCGGCGCCGCGGGAGGTGCGGCTCCGCGGTCCGGTGACGCTCACCGTGCGGCACAACGAGCACGTCTGGTCGCAGGTGACCTTGGACGGCGTGCTGCTTGAGCGGGGCGCGCCGGGTAGTGGTTGGCGCCTTTCTGCGGCGGACGTGGCCCGCGCACGGGTTGCGGCCTCGCGCTAGCGCCTGCGCGCGCCCGCCTCGAACGCCTCGATGGTCAGCTGGGGCGCGTCGTCGATCGGCGCCTCGAAGCTGCCCTTGACGCGGCCGGC
>JAYYEE010000451.1:0-5405 GCA_036160175.1 Planctomycetota bacterium | reverse complement strand
GGCGCGATCGGCGCCGCCGCCGGCGTCGGCGACGCCGGCGCGGTGCTCGCCGGGCTGGACTCCCTGTGGCGGGACACTGTCGGCCAGACGACGATCGCCGCGTCTGTCGAGCCGCTGACGCTGGTGTTTGGGGGCGCCGCGGTGGTCGCGGCCGCGATGACTGCGATCGCGTGGGCCGTGCGGCGCGCGGCTAAGCGACCGGTCGTCGAGCTCCTCGCCGCGCGCAGCGGCCTCGACGACCCTGCTGCAGATCCAGCGGTGGCGAAGCGGCGCGCGCGAACCAACGCCGCGCTCGCGCTGCTCGCCTGCGCGGGTGCGCTCTGGGTCACGCTCAGCGCAGCCCCAGCGCGCGCGACGAGCGCGTTCTTCGCCGGCGGCGCGCTGCTGCTGCTCGCGGCGCTCCTGTCTTGCAGGGCGCTCCTCGCCGTGCTCGGCGCGGCGAAGGCGCGCCCGATCGCGAGCGTCCGCGGCCTCGCCGTCCGCAACGCTGGACGTCGGCCTGGGCGGAGCCTCGCGACCATCGCGTTGCTGGCCAGCGGCGCCTTCTTGATCCTCGCGATCCAGGCGAACCGCCTGACGCCGCCGCGCGACCCAGGGCTCCGCGCCTCTGGCACCGGCGGGTTCGCGCTGTTCGGTCGCTCGACCTTGCCCGTTCTCCGCGACCTCGGGAGCCCCGAAGCAAGAGACGCCTACGCGCTCGACGATGACGCGCTGCGCGACGTCGAGGTCGTGCCGCTGCGCGTCCGCCCAGGCGACGACGCCAGCTGCTTGAACCTCGCGACAGCCCAGAACCCGCAGCTCGTCGGGGTCGTCGCCGACCGGCTCGCGTCACGCGGCGCCTTCCGGTTCACGCGCACCGTCGACGGGCCGGGCAAAGGCGACGGCTGGTCGCTGCTCGACCGCGACCTTGGCCCCGACGTCGTCCCCGCGGTCGGCGACGGCGGCAGCGTGGCGTGGGCGCTGCACAAGAAGGTCGGCGATGCTCTGCGCTATCGGGACGAGCAGGGGCGCGACTTCGAGGTCCGCATCGTCGGCACCGTGGCGGACTCGATCCTGCAGGGCAACCTGTTGATCGGCGACCAGCACATGCGGGCGCGCTTCCCGTCCGCGTCCGGCTTCCGCATGTTCCTTGTAGACGCGCCATCGGCGCGACGCGACGCCGTCCGCGCCGACCTCAGCGACGCGCTCTCCGACATCGGCCTCGAGCTGACCCCGACCGAAGAACGACTCGCGGCGTTTCAGACGATCCAGAACACGTACCTCTCGATCTTCCAGCTGCTTGGTGGGCTCGGTCTCCTGCTCGGGACCGCGGGGCTCGGCGTGGTCGTCTTGCGCAACACGCTAGAGCGGCGCGGCGAGCTGGCCACTGCCCACGCCCTGGGCTTCGCGGACCGCGCCGTGCAGCGCATGGTCTGGATCGAGCACGCGCTGTTGCTCGGCGCGGGCCTCGTCGCCGGCGTGCTCGCGGCGGGCGTCGCGATGATCCCGAGCTGGAGCGAAGGCCGCGTGACCTCTGTCAGCGCGTCCGCGCTGCTCGTCGGAGCTTTGGCGGTCAGCGGCGCCTTTTGGGTTTGGGCCGCCGGCCGGCTCGCGCTGCGCGGAGGCCTGCTCGAACGGCTCCGGGCGGACTAGGCCTCCCCAGGACCACAGCAAGTCCCACAATCGTCATGTTCGCGCTGCGCGGTCACGGCGCCCCGCTAGGCCGCTAACGTTGGAGCCATCCCAAACCCCGTCGACGCCTCGAGGACCCCACATGTCACCCACCCGCTTCGCCATCGTCCTCATCACGCTTCCCGCGCTCGGCCTCGGACAGAGCCGCGCCGAGCTTGAAGAGCAGCTGCACCTGGAGGCCCTGTTCGCCGAGCAAATGTCCGGCTGCAAGATGACCGGCCGCTTCACCGTCGACGGCGACGACGGCGCGCCGCAGACCGACAGCTACACCTTGGGCGAGGTGAAGAAGGTCCGCGACGAAAAGTGGCGCATCGAGGCCAAGATCGAATACGGCGACAAGTCCGCGACGCTGCCGCTGACCGTCGAGGTCTTCTGGGCCGCAGAGACGCCGATGATCCAGGTCACGGACCTCGCGGTCCCTACGCTCGGGACGTTCAGCGCGCGCGTGCTGATCCACGGCGATCAGTACGCGGGGACGTGGTCCGGCAAAGACCACGGCGGGCAGATGTACGGGCACATCGCGCGGGCGGCCGCGACGCCGCAGGACGGGGACGGAAACTGGCCGAGCTGGCGCGGCGTAGCAGGGACCGGCGAAGCGCCGGGCGGCACCCCGCCGACCGAGTGGAGCGAGGACAAGAACGTCGTATGGAAGACCCCGCTGCCGGGGCTCGGCAACTCGACCCCGGTCGTCTGGGGTGACCGCATCTACCTCACGACCGCCGTCGAGACCGACGAGGTGCGCGCGGGTGACGAAGGCGCCGAGCAGCCGCGGTCCAGCCGACGCCGCGGGCGCCGCGGCGGCCGCGGCCAGAACAACGGCGCGCCCAAAAACGTCTACGACTTCCGCGTGATCGCGGTCGACCGCGCGAGCGGCGAGGTCGTGTGGGACAAGAGCGTCGCGCGGGCGGTGCCGCATGAGGGCGGGCACAAGACCGGATCGCAAGCGTCCAACTCGCCGGTCACCGACGGCCGCTTCCTCTACGCGCACTTCGGCTCGCGCGGCGTGCACTGCCTGACGCTCGACGGCGAGCCGGTCTGGTCGCGCACCGACCTCGGCCGCATGCGCACGCGCAACCAGTTCGGCGAGGGCAGCTCACCTGCGCTCGTCGACGACACGCTCATCGTCAACTGGGATCACGAAGGCGAATCGTTCGTCGTGGCGATCGACGCCCGCACTGGCGAGGACAAGTGGCGCAAGGACCGCGATGAGGTCACCAGCTGGTCGACGCCGGTGATCGCTGAGGTCGACGGGCGCAAGCAGGCGATCATCTCAGCGACCGGCGCGACCCGCGCCTATGACGTCGCCAACGGCGACGTCATCTGGAGCTGCAAGGGGATGACCGTCAACTCGATCCCGACCCCGATCGTCCGCGACGGGGTCGCGTACCTGATGAGCGGCTTCCGCGGCGCGATGCTGCAAGCGGTCCGCCTGGCAGGTGCGAAGGGCGACGTCACCGACACCGACCACGTGCTGTGGCGCCACGAGCGGCAGACGTCCTACGTGCCGTCGGCGCTGCTGCTGGGCGAGCATGTCTACTTCCTACGCAGCAACAGCGGCGTCCTGTCCTGCGTCGACGCCGCGACGGGCGAGGTGCGCTACGAAGGCCAACGCCTAGCAGGGCTGCGCACGGTCTACGCCTCACCGCTCGCCGCCGACGGCCGCGTCTACCTGGTCTCTCGGGGCGGCGCGACCAAGGTGATCAAGGCCGGCGGCGAGTATGTGGAACTCGCGACGAACGAGCTCGACGACGCCTTCGACGCCAGCCCGATCGTCCTCGGCGACCGGATGTACCTGCGCGGGCACGACCACCTCTACTGCCTCGGCGAGCGCTGAGGCTTCTGGTCCGGCCGCCCCGCTAGCGGGCCGGCCGTAGCTCGACCGTGATGACGACGCCGTCGTGGTCGGACAGCGTGATCGCTTTCCCGTCGTCGTCGAGGCCGGTGGAGAGCTCCGCGTAGTCCTGCGCCCGCACTGCGGATGAAGGGTGCGGGCGAACCAAGATGTGGTCGATCCGCCCGGTCGTCGCAGGATCGAGCCGCGCCGTCAGGTTGTCGAAGCTGCTCGACAGCGGGGCGTACTCCGGGCTGTCGACGCGCGCGTTCAGGTCGCCCAGCAAGATCGCCGGGGACGGGGTCGTCGCCTCGGCCTCGACGAACTCTGCCAGCTCTTGGAGCTGCACCGCGCGATCGCTTCGGTAGGACGCGCCCGGATAGGACGCGATGCAGTGCGTGTTGAAGCAGTCCACAGACCCGCCGCCTTCGACCGCGATGCGGACCATCGCCGCCCCCTTCCCCGCGTAGAAGTCGCCGTGCTTGTACTGATACCAAGCCCCGTTCTTCGAGTAGCGCCAGAAGACCGCGCGCTCGATCTTGTGCGGGGTCAGCACGCAGAGGCCGCTGCCCATCACCCCGCTCGGGAAATAGACGCTCTCGTATGCGGCCCCAGAGACGCGCTCCAGCTCCGCCTCGAGCTGCTCGCGGTGCTCAGCGTCGAAGGCCTCTTGCAGTCCGATGAGGTCCGGGCGCAACTCCCCCAAGGCGCGACCGATGGCGCGCATGCGCTGCTCGCGGTCTGACGCGACGAACAGGTCCTGGACGTTGAACGTGACGACCTTGAGGGTCACCCGGCTGGCCGGGCCGCGAGCGTCGCCGGCCTCGCGGAGGGCCGCACGGCCGGTGTTGCATGCCGTGGCCAGGAGTAGAGAGCAGAGGAGGGCGGTTCGCATCGCGGACAGGAGGCTACTCGCTCGAGGTCGCCGAGCCGCATGGTCCGACGTCACCGCGCCGCGCGCCCGAGGCATATGAGCTCCCTTGCCGTGCGCACAAACATGCACCCGCGGGCGAGCGCCGGCGTCGCGCAGATCGGCGCGCCGAGGTCCAGGTCGCTGAGCCGCTCGTGACGGCCGAGGGCGAAGCTGAGCAAGTGACCCTCGCGGTCCCCGATGTAGATGGCGCGACCGTTGGTCACCGGCGAGCTGAAGAAGCGGTGTTCGCTCCGCACGCGCCAGAGCCGCTCGCCGCTCGCCGCGTCGATGCCGCTGCAGAAGCCGCTGTCCGCGAACAGATAGAACACCCCGTCCACCGCGATCGCCGACGGCACGTAGGGCAGCCCGCGTCGCGGCCGGTAGCGCACCTCGGGCGTCTCCTCTGCGCCGCCGGCTAGGTCGAACACGACGCACTCCTTGCCGGAGTCGCCGCTCCCGGTGTTGACCAACAGCAGCTCTCCCGAGAGGCACGGCGACGCGATGAAGCGGTTCTTGAAGCCGAGGTCGGCTTCCCAGCGCAGCTCCCCCGACTCAGGCTCGATCGCGGTCAAGCCGTGCGCGAAGCTCGCCAGCAGCAAGACGGGCGCCGCGCCTTCGGGCTCGTAGAGGAACGGCGGTGAGTAGCACGCCCAGCGCGCCTCAGGCTGCCGGTCAATGCGCCACCTCGGCTCGCCCGTGTCGCGATCCAAGGCGGTCACAAAGCAGTCTTTGCCCTGGTTCTCGTTGGCGACGATCACGAGCTCCCCGCATAAGACGGGCGACACGGCGCTGCCGTGGTTGCTGTAGAAGGCGCCGAGGTCGGCCTCCCACCGCGGCGCTCCGTCGTGGTCCAGCGACCGCGCGAGCAGCCGCGCGCCCGACGTCCAGAGGAGGTAGACGCCGTCTGCGTCGACGGCCGGCGTCGACGCCGCGAAGTTGTTGAGCTTGTGCTGGTCGTGCGGGTCGAAGCCGAACGCCTCGGACCACCGC
>JAYYEE010000450.1:0-2780 GCA_036160175.1 Planctomycetota bacterium | reverse complement strand
CTGCGGCTACGGACAACGCGTCGACGCCGCCGCCGCTGCGGCGCCGCGGGACGCAACCAACAGAGACGACGTCCTCGAGGAGCTCCGCGCGCTCGCGACCCACGCGCCGCTCAAGGACTTGGTCGACGCCCGCTTCCGGCTGCTGCACCACCTCGAGCGGGACTACCCCGACGACGTCGTGCTGTGGGCCGGCGTCGGCAGGCTCGCTGAGGCGTGCCTCACGATGCCGAACTTCCCCGACCGCTCGCTCGCGGCGCCTTGGCTCGCCCGACGCATCGAGCAAGCCCGGCATCCCTCGCCGTCGCTGCGCGCGCTCGCCGATCGCCTAAAGACTCTCCGCTGAAGCCGTGCAGTCCGGACACCCTATCCAAGCGCCGTCCACCGCCCCCGCCGGCGGCACCGTGGACGTGACCATCCAGTCGAGCCACCGATCGGTATGGCTCGACGTGCCAGGCGAGCCCTACCGGCTCGTGAAGGTGCCCAAGTCCGGCAAGCTCACGATCGCCGTGCCCAACGCGCCCGGCGAAGTCCTGAGCGTCTCCGTCGTCACGGGCGCCGTCGTCAAGACGGCGCTCATCTCCATCGTCGCCCCGTCTCCGTAACCCTCGCCCGCTGCATATGGTCTCCACGCTCTTCCGCCGCGGGCTCGCCGCGACGACGCTGTGCGTCGCCGCCACGAGCCAAGCGCACGCCACGATCCCGTCCCCCTACGCCGGACACGACGCCGAACGACACCTCTGGCTCGCGGGCGCCGGCAGCGACCTGCGACAACAGACGATCCTCGGCGCGTCGCACCTGACCTCGTTGGTCGGCCGACAGCTGACCGCGCTCGTGCTCCGCCGCGACGCGAACGCGACGGCATACCCCGCCGGCGCTGCGACCTGGACGGTCACCGTCAGCTCGTCGCCTGCCGCGACCTATGACAGCTCGGACACCTTCGCGGACAACCTCGGCGCAGACGCGGTGCAGGTCTTCCACGGAACCGTCGCCTTTCCCGCTTCGCCGCCGACCGCCGGAGCCGCGGCGACGTGGGGCCCCGCGGACACCATCCGCGTCGTCTTCCAGACGCCGTTCGCCTACACCGGCGGCCGCCTGTGCGTCGACATCACCGGCGCCGCCGTCGCCGGACAACAGAGCGCTGCGTGGCTGGCCGACGCACACGCGGTCGATCCGACCGGCGCGGCGACGTCCATCGGCGGCGGCTGCGGACCGTTCGCGGCGCAGAGCTACGTCGACCGCTACGGCTTGAGCGTCGGCGGCACGGCGACGTTTACGACGGGCGGCACCCCGAATTCGTTCTCGTTCGCGCTCACGGGCCAAGCGCTCTTAGCGCCGCTGCCGCTCGCGTCTGTGGGGATCGGCCTGCCCAACAGCGGCTGCAGCGTGATGCTTGATCCGACGCTGCTGATGCCCGTCTGGCTGACGGACGCGCTCACGCCGTCGATGGGCATCGGCGCTTGGAGCGTACGGATCCCCAACGACAGCAACCTGCAGGGGCTCGGCTTCACGACGCAGTGGCTCGACCTCGCCCAGGAGGCGACCACCGACGCGATCACCTGGTCGATCGGCGCAAGACACAGCCTCGACATGGTGACGATCGAGGGCGCCCCGAGCGCCGCGACCGGCCGCATCACGACCAACCTCGCGCACGTGCTGCGCTTCGAGCACCAATGAGCCGCTCGGGGCTGCCGCTAGACCGCTCGCTCAATAGCCCAGGGCATACGCCCAGGGTCCGAACCACCGGCGATCGTTGACGAACACCTGCACGCGCGTGCGAGCCACGGTGCTGCGAGACAGCTGGCTCCCCTCGAGCACGTAGGCGCCCGCGACCTCGGGCGTAAACGCGACGTAGTGGCGCTGGTGGTGAGCAAACTCGTCCAGCTCGGCCACGACCTCTCCGCCAGGCGCCGCCAGGGTCACGGACAGCCGGTTCTTGCGGCGGTTGAAGATCTCCAGCAAGTGCGGCTCGCCGACGCGATCGAGCGGGATCTCGACCTGGACCTCCCGGCCCGCGTCGAGCCGCGCGTCGAAGACCGCTTCGCCTTCGAGCACGAACAGCTCGAGCACCGCGATCGCGACCGCGGCGACGACGACGACCGCCGTCATCACCGTGCCCCGCTTTCGCTTCGACGCGCCACCAGACGTCTCGCCGGACATCCACCCGTGCCCGTCTGCGCCCTCTGCCGCTGCGTCGTTCATGGCGCAAGTCGAGCACAAACCGCCGCGCTACGACAAGGCGCAACACAGCGCCAAGGCGCCTCGACTTGACAGCCCGCAGATCCTGGGGCAGACTGTCTGCAGCATTCAGACAACCCGTCGCTTCTGCGTCGGGTGGCCAACCTGCCGAGGAGCGGCAAGGTGGTTTGACCAGGACGGTGTCCTGATCGATGCGCGCGGGCGAGTTGCCCGGCGAACGAAAGCTCCTGCGGCGCGCAGCGTCGCTCTGGGTGTGTCATCCCAAAAGGAACCGACATGACCCGCAAACCATCGATCCCGATGACCCCGAGCGCGTTGCCGAAGCAGCGCTCGCCCGAAGAGACCGTGCTGCCCTGCCGCCCCGAGGGCTTCCAGGGCTACTGCGAGTGGTTCGACGCGCTCCCTGCAGAGCTACAGACCAAGCGTAAGCCGCGCGTGACCGAATTCCTCGGCGCGGTCGAGTGGGCCTGGAGCCCAATGCACGGCCGCTACTCCGCGCACTACCTCAGCTGGCACCGGCGCCACTGGGGCCTGTGGATGGCCTGCCCGGACCCGGACGACCCAATGGGCGAAGGCGAGTGGGA
>JAYYEE010000449.1:0-5015 GCA_036160175.1 Planctomycetota bacterium | reverse complement strand
GCCTACGGACTCGTAGTGACGAGCATCGTCACACGGCTCCACGACAGGCAACGTGGTGAGGCGTGTCCTAGCACCCTAGGTCAGGGTGTGCGCTCAGTGACTGCTGTCGGGTGGTCAAGGGAAGCAGCGCATTGAGCAGCGGCGCGCGCAGCGGGGGCGGCGGCGAGCGCAGGGGTGATCCCTCTGTGCACGTCCCGGTCTTGCTCAAGTCAACGTTGACGATCCTCGATCTCCGCTCCGGGCTCGTGGTCGTCGATGGGACGGTGGGGGCTGGTGGTCACGCGACAGGCATCGCGGAGGCCATCGGGCCCGACGGTCATGTAGTAGGGCTCGATCGAGACAAAGAGATTCTGGCGGTGGCGCAGGAGGCTCTGGCGAAAGCCAAAGGCTCCGGCGCCGGCGCAGGTTTCTCTTTGCACCACTCTCCTCACGCCAACTTGCGCGAGGTCTTGGCAGGAATCGGTCAGTCCTGCTGTGACCGCGTGCTCCTCGATATCGGCGTGAGTTCTCTCCAGTTGGACCGACCCGAGCGAGGGTTCTCCTTCATGGCCGATGGGCCACTAGACATGCGCATGGACGCCACGGCGACGCTGACCGCCGAGCGGTGGCTCCATAAAGTGCCCGAGCAGCAGCTCGCCGACACGCTCTATGAGCTCGGTGAAGAGCGGCACAGTCGGCGCATCGCGCGTCGGATCGTCGAGGAGCGGCGTCGCAGGCCGATCACGCGGACGGGCCAGCTGGCCGACCTCGTCGTCTCGGCGATGCCCGCGCCTGCGCGCAAGGGGCGGATCCACGCGGCGACGCGGACGTTTCAGGCTGTTCGGATGGCCGTCAACGACGAGCTGGGCGCGCTCGAGCGCGGCATGCGCGCCGCCGTCGACTGTCTGCGGCCCGGCGGACGGCTGGCCGTTATCTCGTTCCACTCGGTCGAGGATCGCGTCGTCAAGCGCTTCGTCCGCGACCACCTCGAGGTGGTCACAAAGAAGCCGATCACGGCGACGCCCGTCGAGGCTCGGGAAAACCCACGCGCGCGCAGCGCCAAGCTCCGCTGCGGCATCAAGCAGGAGCAAGAATCATGAGGTGGATGGTCGCGGGGTTGTTGTTCGCATTGGCGGTCTCGCTCGCGATCGCGACAGCCGCGCTGCGCGCAGACAACGTCCGGGCGAGGCGCTCGCTGGAGCAGCAATATCGCGGCGTTTGGACGCAGATGGTGGAGTTTAAGCGGCTCAGCGTGCAGCAGCTGGAGTCGGTCGCGCCCGAAGAGCTCGCGCGCATGCAGCGGCAATGGCTCCGCCGCGAGGCGCGGCGAAGGCGGGGGCGCCTGCAGTGAAGCCTGGTGAGCTGTTGAGGGTGCGCGTCGCGTTCGGCGCGCTCGGCGCGGTGCCCGTCTTCCTCGCGGGTTGGTTCGCGTATCTGCAGGTCGCGCAAGCCGGCGCCCTTGAGCGTCCAGGGCGTGAGCCGCTGCCGCTCAACGCGCAGGTCGCGGACCGCTACATCGCGCGCTCCGAGAAGATGCCTGCGCCGCGCGGGTCGATCATGGACCGTAACGGCGCGACCTTGGCTGCCGACTGCGAGTCCTACGAGGTCCGCGCACGCATCACGGTGCCGAGGACCAAGCGCAACGACCTGACGGTGTTCCGTCCGTGGCTGGAGCGGCTGGCGGTCAGCTTGGCGATCGCGTTGGTCGCTGATCCAGAGATGCCGGACCGAAGCACGCGATATGCTGCGCACCGCGAGCGGCTGCGTCGGATCATGTGGCGCGGGTGGAAGGTCGACGAACTGCCGCTCGAAGGGCGTTGGCCGGAGCGGCACGTGCGCGTCGTCGACTTCCTCGTCGCCACTGGGATCGACCGGAGGATGGTGGTCGAAGCGCTCGCGGGCCACCACAAGAGCAAGGCGTATCCGACGGTCTTCCTCGAACGACTGCACTCCTTCAAGCGGGTCTATCCTGAGCGTGACCTGACCTACGGGATCGTCGGGCATACGGACAGCTACCTCGCTGCCGTGGACGGTAGAGAGTTCTTCCACACCTACGGCGTATGCGGCCTCGAGTCGTTCGCGGCGCTCACGCCGGACTCGGGCGCGGTGCGACGTTTCCTCGCGGACGGCAAGCACCGCCCTTACTTCGTCGCGCCGGTGCGCGGCGCGCCGGAGCCGGTGAGGATGCACAGCACGCTCGACCTCGCGCTGCAGCGCGTCTGCGTGCGTGAGCTCGCGACGCAGTGCGAGGAGGGGATGCGCGGGGCGCCTGACGACAAGCCGATTTGGGGCGCGATGGCGCTTATCGAGGTCGCGACAGGCGACGTGCTCGCGGCCTCGTCGTGGCACGCCGGGGGGCTCCACCCCAAGGCGACGTCCTTCACGCCCTATCAGAGCCAGTTCGACCCGGGCTCGATCGTCAAGCCGCTGGTCGTCGGCTACGCCCTCGAGACGGGCGCGGTCGCGTGGAGCGACACGTTTGACTGCGCGCCCAACGGCGCGATGTATCGCGAGGTGATCGGCAGCTTGGGGAGGCGGAAGCCGGTCAAGGACGACCACGACTGCGGCGTGCTGACGCCGCACGGCATCTTGATCAACAGCTCGAACATCGGCGCTGCAATGGTCGGCTTGCGGCTGTCACGGGAGCAGTGGCAGGGCTACATGCAGACCTTTGGCTGGGGCACGAGCCTCGCCCTGCGATTGCCGCACGAGACGTTGGGCGGGCACCCCGAGCGGTCGTTCGCGCCTGACGTGCGGCCGCGCAGCTTCCGCGCTAACAGCGCGATCTCGTTCAGCTTCGGCTACGAGATGACCACGACGGCGCTGCAGGTCGCGCGCGCGTATCTGCGCTTGTTACGCGGCGTCGACGCAGAGCTTCACCTGGTGCGCGGCGTCGAGATCGACGGCGACTGGCACCGCGCGCCGCGCCCGGAGGGCGCTGGCAAGACCTTCCGTCCCGAGGTGCGCAGCCAAGTGCTGTCGGCGATGCGGGACGTTGTTAGCAACTTTGAAGGCGCGACGGGGCGATCCGTTGTGCAGCGCTTCAAGAAGCAGGGCATAGACCTTCACGGCATGGTCGGCGGCAAGACGGGCACGGCCTTTGGGTCGGTGCGTCTCGCGAACGGCCGGACGGTCACGATGCGAAACGCGAGCTTTGTCGGATTGATGCCGGCAGAGGACCCGAAGTGGCTCGCCGTTTGTGTCTTGCAGAAGAAAGGTGGACGTGCGCGGTTCTACGGCAGCAGCTATGCTGCGCCCCCAGCGGTCAGGATGTTGCTTCGGTGCCGAGAGCTCCGCGGGAACGTCCAGCCGCGTCGGGAGCCGCGAGTTGGTCCGGGTGGTCAGACCCGGACAGGACTTCAGACTCCTGATACCTCAGGCTGGGGCACGTCGGTTGGGGCCGACGAACCCAGGGATACTCGTTAGGGCGGTTCATGACTGATTTGGCATTCCCTTCCGGACTCCCGTCCGGGCAGGGCTTCGTGCGCTTGCGAGAACTCCGCGACTGCTTGCAGCCGCGCGAGGTGCTGCGTTGGCGAGACTTGGCGGTGGACGGCCTCGCGTTCCACTCCGCTGAGGTCCGCCCTGGCAACTTGTTCTTCGCGATCCGGGGAGCCAAGAGCGACGGCGCTGCGTACGCGCAGCAGGCCGTCGCCCGCGGGGCCGTCGCCGTCGTCTCGGAGGAGCCGCTCTCTTTGCCAGTCCCTGTGCTGGTCGTCGCGAACTGCCGTGAAGCGCTCGCTGACGCCTCGCGCTTCTACTACCGGGACCCCGCCAAGGCGATATCGGGCGTCGGCGTCACCGGCACGAACGGCAAGACCACGACCGCGCACCTGATCCGCGCGTGTCTGCAGGCGGATCGTCGTCAGGTCGGGTTGATCGGGACCATCGCCTACGAGTTCGGTGGTCGTCGGATCCCCGCCGCCAACACGACCCCCGACCCGGTGCGGATCCACGGCTACCTGCGTGAGATGGCGGATCGGTTCGCGAGCGCGTGCGTCATGGAGGTCTCGAGCCACAGCCTCGATCAGGACCGCGTGCGCGGGGTCCACTTCGCGGTCGGCGTGTTCACGAACCTCTCGCAGGACCACCTGGATTACCACGGCGACATGAACGCCTACCGCGCCGCCAAGGCGCGGCTGTTCCAGTCGCTGCGCCCCGGCTCGACCGCCGTGCTCAACCGCGACGACGCGGTCGCGCAGGCGATGGCAGACGAGCTGGATGACGGCGTCCGCGTCATCTGGTACGGCTCGTCGCCTGAGGCCGACGTCCGCGCTGAGAACATCGAGCCCGGCCCCGACGGCACCCGGATGCGCCTCGTGATGCCGAACGGCGCGGTGGAGCTGTTCCTCCCGGTCGTAGGCGCGCACAACATTGAGAACGCGCTCGCGGCTGCGGCCACGGCGATCGCGCTCGGCGCGAGCGAGTTGACGGTCGCGTCGGCCTTAGAGGACGTGCGCCCGGTGCCGGGTCGGTTGGAGTCGGTCGAGGCGCCGGGCGGCGTGCCGCGCAGCGAGCGCGTGCGCACGTTCGTCGACTACGCCCACACGCCGGACGCGCTCGACAAAGTCTGCGCGACCCTCGCCGGCGTCTGCGAAGGAGACCTGCACGTGGTCTTCGGCTGCGGCGGAGACCGCGACCGGAGCAAGCGCGCGCCGATGGCGCGCGCGGTCTCCCAGCACGCGCAGTTCGCATACCTGACCAGCGACAACCCGCGCAGCGAAGAGCCGGAGCTGATCATCCGAGACATGGTCGGCGGGCTCGGCGGGAGCGGCTGCGACGCGTTCGAGGTGATCGACCGCGCCGAGGCCATCCGGCTGGCCGTGCAGCGCGCGAAGCCCGGCGACACCGTGCTGATCGCGGGCAAAGGCCACGAGACCTATCAGGTGTTCAAAGACAGCGTCGTCCCCTTTGACGACCGCCGCGACGGGGGCCGCGCGCTAGCGGCGAGGGGGGCTGGATGGTTGCACCGATGACGGGCGCGTCTCGGACACCCCGCCCCAAGCGGCCGTGGTTCACCGCGCGTTCGGTCGCGA
>JAYYEE010000448.1:0-2609 GCA_036160175.1 Planctomycetota bacterium | reverse complement strand
CCGCCGGGCCGTAACCGAGCTCCAGCGCGTAGAAGGTCGCGCCGACGGACAGCGGCGGGCATTGGTGATACTGCAGGCCGACGGTCGCGCCGCTGGTCGCGGAGCCGGTCAAGGTGAGCCCCATCTGTCCCGCGGTCCCGGCGCCGGTCACGAGGCAGCCGTAGCCCCACGTCCGCGCGAGCCCAGGCGGCAAGAACGTCACGGTGAGCTCGGCGCCGCCGCTCAGCGACTCGCGAGAATCGACGCGCGTTGCGGTCGCAGGCGCGGACTCGTCCGACTTGATGAGCCAGCCGAAGTTGGTCGCGGGGTTGTCGAGCCAGGATTGCACGTCGGCGATCAGGCCGGGGCTGTGGCCGCCGGTTTGGCTGAGGCCGAACTGCACGAGCGCGAGCGCGCCGCTCGGCGTCGCTTCAAAGTCGCCGCCCGCTGTCGACCACAACGTCGACGGGTAGGAGCTGTGGAGCCACGTGGCGTCTCCTGGCAGTGCCTGGCCGCCGCCGCCGCCGCCGCCGCTCGTCGCGACGGAGGCGCCCTCCGACCAGTCGGCGAGCACCCGGTGCAGGGTCGTCGCGAGCGGGGTCGGCGTAGAGGATCCGCTCGAGGTCGCGCGGAGTCCGACGCCGAGGATCTTAGAGCCGGACGGGATGTTGCCTGCGACGTCGAAGCGCACCAGCGCGCGGCGTTTTGCGGGCTGCCCCGTCACGCCGACGAAGAGCGAGGGTCCAGATCCACTCGCGAGGTTGCCGGTTGCGCTCTCGTAGAGCGTGACGTCTCGGTCAGCTTGGAGCGTGAAGACTGGCGGGAACGACTGCGCGAGCGCACTCATCCCTAGCAACGACGCTGCCGTCGCCAGCTTGGCGACGGCCGTGATCATGCTTGACATGTCGTTCGTGGCAATCGGTGATCAGCGCGCTACTGCGTGAGCAAGACGCCCGCGTTGGTCATCGAGAAGCCGAGCGGGCTGTTGTCGAGGACGGCGGCTTGCATGGTCACCAAGAAGCCCGGGAAGCCGCCCGGCAAGTTGAACAGCGTCGCGCCGAAGCCGCCCGTGACGGGGAAGGCGCCGCCGTCGATCAGCGGGCCGGCGAACGGCAGGTAGAGCGGCCCGCCCAGCGGCAGCGGCGTCCCGACCGGGTCCAGCTCGAGCGACAGGAAGAGCGCGCCGAAGGAGACCGGGCCAGGCGCGTTCGTGAAGGTGACCGGCAGCGTCGTCGGACCCTGCGCTAGGCCCGTGACGTCGAGCTGGAACGGGGCGCCGTTGACGGGCCAGCCGGTCCCGTAGGTGCCGACCTGGCCGGGCGCCAAGTAGGTGATCGTGACCGACGGCGCCGAGCTGCCGAACTCGCGTGAATACATGCGGCGAGCGGTCTGCATGAACTGCTCGTCCGTCTTCAACAGCCAGCCGAAGTTGCCCGTGGGGTTGTCGAGCCAGGACTGTACGTCCGCGACCATCCCCGGCTGCACCGTCGCGGTGCTCGGGCCGATCGAGGCCAGATCAAAGGTGAAGCTCGGCGTCGGGTCGAAGTCGCCGCCCGGGTTGTTCCAGTTGGCGGATGGGTAGTTGGTGTGCAGCCAAGTGGTCTCGCCTGCGGTCGCGGCGCCGCCGGCGCCGCCGGGGCCTGGCGCGACGGTCGAGCCTTCGTTCCAGTTCTGCGTGACGCGGTGCGCGAAGGTGAGGATCGGCAGGAACGCGGTCGACTGCGCGCTGAAGATGTCGAACTCGACCGACAAGATGCGCGCGCCGGCCGGCACGCTGCCGGCGACGTCAAAGTGGACCAGCGTCCGCCGCTTGCCGCCGCCGCCGTTTGGGCCGACGCGGCCGCAGAAGATGCCTTGCCCGGAGCCGTTCGCGAGGGATCCGGTGCTGGACTCGTAGAGCGTCGTGTCTTTGTCTGCACCGAGCGTGACGGTCGTCTGGGCTTGGACGGAAGCGCAGAGAGCGACTGCGGTCGCTCCGAAGATCAGGTTGGCGAGGGCCATGGACGTGTTCAGGGGTGTTGGCGGCAGGTGGGGCCAGCCAAGAAGAATACATGATCACGGCGCCCTCGTGGGGCGTCGCGAGCGAATGACGCAGGTTGGTTGGTGGCGACCTACTTCTTGCGGCCGACGATGAAGACCTCGCCGTTGCCGATATCCGCGAGGCTCGACAGCAAGGTCTCGTTGGCTTCGCCCAATCCGACGCAGTGGAGGCGAATTCGTCGGAACGCGTTCATCCGATTTACGTCGCGCAGTAGCCAGCAGTCAATTTGCCCGGCCGACGGACGCCCGGTCACGGTGGGGAAGGTCGCATACGGGCCGTGGTAGCGGAGTTGCGGCGTCCGCTGCGCCTCGACGCCGGCCTCGAGGTCGTTCATCACGCGGCCTTCGCCGTAGTCCTTGTCGAGCACGTCGAAGCCGTCCCAGTTGGGGATGCCGTCCGAGAGCAGGAACACCGTATCGCAGCCCTCGGTGAGCGACTTCGCGTCGACGTAGAAGGGCTCATCTTGGGCGCCCTTCTTGCCGAGGGCGTAGGCCACGCTCAGGCCGAAGTGCAGGCTCGTCTCGCCGCGCAGGCGGTCTCGCCCGTCTTTGAACTGGGCCTCGATGCCGTCGAGCTCGGCCATCGCCTT
>JAYYEE010000447.1:0-17789 GCA_036160175.1 Planctomycetota bacterium | reverse complement strand
CGGGACGTGCGCCTCGTCTGGCCGCCCCTCGAACCACTGCACCGCCCCGCTGACGGCGTCGCCGAGCCCCGAGAACACCCCGGCGGCGTCGCGCAGCGGCACGACCGTCACCGCCGCGTTGCAGTCAAGCTGTTCGGCGACCTCAGCGGCGACGGAGCGCAGCGCAGAACCTGCGCGGTCCAACTTGTTGACGAACACCATGCGCGGCAAGCCAGCCGCGACCGCCTGCTCCCATACAGCGCGCGTCTGCGATTCGACGCCGCGGACGCCGTCGACCAGGACCACGACGCCGTCGATGACGCGCAGGCATCGCGCGACTTCAGCGACGAAGTCCACGTGCCCAGGCGTATCTACGACCTGCATGACGTGGTCTCCCCACGCGGCGCGCGTCGCGGCCGAGGTGATCGAAATCCCCCGTGACCGCTCCGCCGGCATGAAGTCCATGGCCGCCGTCCCTTCGTCGACGCTGCCGACCCACGTCTGCGCACCCGTGTCGAAGAGGATGCGCTCGGTCAGCGTGGTCTTGCCGGCGTCGATGTGCGCCACGATGCCGAACGTGCGCAAGCGGGTCATGGAGACCCGACTGTAGCGCGCTCGCTCGGCGGCCGACAAGGCTCCGCCGGCGCGCCGCGGCCGATGTCGCTACATGCCGAGCGGGTGAGAGGCCGTCCCCTGGGTGATGCCGCGCATTTGCATCTTCAGGTCGTCGGGGTTGTCCGACGCCGCCAGCGCGTCCTCCAAGCTGACGTTGCCCGACTGGAACAGCCGAATCAGCGACTGGTTGAAGGTCATCGTGCCGTAATACTCCCCCTCCTCGAGGGCCTTGGGCAGCGAGCGCGTCGCTCCTGCCTCAAGGTGTTCCCGCACGGTCGGCGTGTTCATCAGCAGCTCGACCGCGGGCACCATCGAGGTCCCGTCCTTGCTCTCCATCAGGCGCAGGGAGCAGACCCCGGCCAGGTTGAGCGCGAGCTGGAGGCGCACCAGCTCCTGCTGGTGCGGCGGGAAGAACGTGATGATCCGCTCCACGGTTTGCACGGCGTTGACGGTGTGCAGCGTCGAGAACACCAGGTGGCCGGTCTCGGCGGCAGAGATCGCCGCGGCGACGGTCTCCGCGTCCCGCATCTCCCCGATCAAGATCACGTCGGGAGACTGGCGAACTGCCTGGCGCAACGCCTGCGGAAAGCTCGAGACGTCGCTGCCGATCTCACGCTGGTTGACGATCGAGCGCTTGTCCTCGAAGCGGAACTCGACGGGGTCCTCGACCGTGATGATGTGCTTATTCATCGTCCGGTTGACGTACTCCACCATCGCGGCGAGCGTCGTCGACTTGCCCGAGCCAGCGACCCCCGTCGCCAGCACCAACCCGCGATTGAGCGAGGCGAGGCGCTTCAGCGGCTCGACGGGCAGGTTGAGCTCCTTGAACGAAGGCACCTCGCTCTTCACCGCGCGGAAGACCATGCCCTGCTCACCGCACTGCTGGAACGCGTTGCAGCGGAAGCGGCCGACACCCGGCAGCGAGAACGCGGTGTCCGCGGCGCCGTGCTCGTCAAACTCCGCCTGCAGGCGCTCGTCGAGCACTTCGGCGACGTAGCTGCGAACCAGCGCCGCTGGCAAGGGCTGGTCCCCGAGGAAGCGGACGCCGCCAGCGACCCGAACAGCCGGGCACCCGCCAGCCTTCAGCACCAGATCGGACGCGGACTCCTTGACCATCAAGCGCAGGAAGTCGCGGAGCTCAGGCTGGCGGCTCGCGGGGTTCGCGGGCGCAGACGGCGGCGTATGTGGCGTCGACAACGGCATCTCCTCAGAGCCTCTATCGGCATCCACGCGCCGCTTCCCAAGGGCGGCCTAGCCGCCGCGCTCAGCCGCGCGGAAGCTCCGACAGCAACGACCAGACAGCCGCGCGGAGCTCACGCAACCCCTGCCCGGTGGCGCTCGAGATCGGCAGCACCGGCTGACGAATGGCCGTCGCCAACGCCTGCGCGCGCACCCGGCAGTCTTCGTCCTCTACCTTAGTCGCGACCACGACGGTCGGACGTCGCGCCATCTCCTCGGAGTAGCTCGCCACTTCGTCGCGGAGCATGGCGTAGGCACGCTCCGGCTCGTCGAGCGGCAAGGCGCTGCAGTCGACGAGGTGCAGCAGCAGCCGCGTCCGCTCGATGTGCTTGAGGAACTTGTCGCCGAGCCCCTTACCTTCACTCGCGCCCTCGATGAGGCCCGGGATGTCTGCGACTACGAAGGTGCCCTCGCCTTCACCCTCGGCGATGCCGAGCATCGGCTCCAGCGTGGTGAAGGGGTAGTCCGCGATCTTCGGCCGCGCTTTGGTGATCGTCGAGAGCAGGGTCGACTTCCCGGCGTTGGGCAACCCGAGCAGCCCGACGTCCGCGATCAGCTTGAGGCTGAGCCGGATCTTGCGCTCCTCGCCCGGACGTCCACGCTCGAACTGTCGCGGCGTCCGGTTGGTGGCGCTCGCGAAGTGCACGTTGCCGCGCCCCCCAAAGCCCCCGCGCACGATCACCCAGGGGCAGCTCGGCGTATCTAAGTCCTGCAGCACGTTGCCGCGCTCGGCGTCCAACACCTGGGTCCCCACCGGGACTTCAATCGTGAGGTCGTCGGCGCTCTTGCCGAAGCACTGCTTCGGCCCGCCCTGGACGCCGTTGTCCGCAGCGAAGACACCGCGGCCGGTCAGGTGATAGAGCGTATTGACGTGAGTGGACGGCAACAGCACGACGTCGCCGCCGCTACCGCCGTCGCCGCCGTCCGGGCCGCCCTGGATGGTGTTCTTGTCCCGGAGGAACGAGAGGCAGCCGTCGCCGCCTTTGCCGGCGCGGACGGTGATCTCAAGCTCGTCGACGAACATCGCGGTCTACCTGTGGGACCTGCGGGAATCGTCCAGGAGGACCTCGGCGCGCAGCGCGCGCCGAGACGCCTCAGTTGCTGCTCGCCGCGACGTCGACGTGCACCCGGCGGTTGCCCTGGAAACGGACGACGCCGTCGGCGACCGCGAACAGCGAGTCGTCGTTGGCGCGCCGCACGTTGCGACCCGGGTGGAACTTCGTGCCGCACTGACGGACGATGATCGAGCCGGCGGTGACCGTTTGGCCGCCGTAGGCCTTGATGCCGCGGTGCTGCGGGTTGGAGTCGCGGCCGTTCTGGGTCGAACCTTGTCCCTTCTTGTGTGCCATGGCTTGCTCTCTCTTGCGTTTGCGGTCGTGCTCTGCGGTTCGTCAGATCAGCCCTTGATCGACTCGATCTGGATCATCGTGTATTGGGCGCGGAAGCCCGTGCGCTTGCGGAAGTCCTTCCGCCGGCGGAACTTTCCGATGATGACCTTGGGGCCCTTAACGTTCTTCAGCACCTTGGCGGTGACGCTCGCGCCGTCCACGAACGGCGTGCCCACCTTGCCAGCGCTGTCACCCTCGCCGCCAACCGCGCAGACCTTGTCGAACGTCAGCGTGTCGCCTTCGCTGGCGTCGCTGCGCAGGTGGATCTTGATCTTGTCACCCTGGGCGACTCGGTACTGCTGATTGCGATCGTCGAGGACGGCGTACATTGGGCTGGGTCTGGGTTGGGAGGGCGGAACAGCGTAGCGGCGCACTCCCCCGAGTCAAGGCCAACCTGCAACCCTCCAGCGCGGCGCGATTAGGCGCCGAAGCGCCGCCTGGATATCATCTTGCGGTGCCCGCCCGCCCGACCTCTGACGGCGCGTTCGCCGCCCGGATGGGCTTCGCGATGATCGCTCTGGCCCTGCTCGGCTTCGGGGGGCGCGCCCTGACCTCGAGCGAGACGCACCCCCCGCCTGCAGGCGCGCTCAGCTGGCACGTCGCCACAATCTCTGCGTGGTACGGGCTGTTCGTGCTGCAAGCCATGATTGGGCGCGCTCGACAGCGCCTACACCGCGCGCTCGGCTACCTGAGCCTGCCGCTGGCCGCTGCGCTGGTCTGGAGCGGCGTCGGCGTCATGGCGGCGAACTACCGGCTCAAGGGCGACGCCCCGCTGGCGTTCTTCAACCTGCTCAACCTGACGCAGTTCCTGGGCCTCTACACGGCGGCGGTGCTCAGCGTGCGTCGTCCGCGTCGGCTCGCGCGGCTCTTGCTCGCTGCGAGCTGCGCGCTGATGCCGCCAGCGCTGGTGCGGAGCGTGCACGCCGCCGGGCTCCCCGAGCCGGTCGCCGTGCTGCTGATCGTCGGCCTGTGGCTGCCCGGCCTCAGGCACGACCGAGCGCTGCTCGGCCGCGTCCACCCCGCCACCTGGGTGGGCGTCGGCGTGATCGCGTCAGGCGTCGCGCTAGGCGGCCCGATCGGCTTCAGCGAGGCCTGGGCCGCGGCGCTCGCGCGCGCGCTCGGCGCGGCCTAGGCCTTGACGCCTAGGCCCGCCGGGATCGCGATGCGCGCCTCTTGACCGTCTCCGGTGAGGAAGCGGTAGTGCACGACGTCGATCGGGTAGCTCTGCTCGGGTCGGAACAGCACCGTCTTGCCGACGGCGTCCTCCAGCTCGAGCACCGCGCGTCGCTTGAAGTTGACTAGGTAGTCGGCGACCGGCGGCGCGACGAAGACCTGCAACATCGAGTAGCCCTTGAGGTGGACCAGCGCCCTGACCTCGCGGAGCACCGAGAGCGCCTTGGACTGGACGGTGCGCGACCAGCCAGCGCCCTTGCAGTGCGTGCACTGCATGAACACCGTCCGCTTCAGGCCAGGCCCGACGCGCTGACGTGTGATCTCCATCATGCCGAACGGCGAGATCCGCCCCACCTTGATGCGCGCGCGGTCACCACGCAGCGCGTCGATCATCTTGCGCTCGACGCTGCGGCGGTGCTTCTCTGGGGACATGTCGATGAAATCGATGATGATCAGCCCGCCGAGGTCACGCAGCCGCAGCTGCCGCACGATCTCGGGGATCGCCTCCAGGTTGGTGCGGTAGGCGGTCTCGTCGCTGCCGTGCCCCCCGGCCTTGTATTTGCCGGAGTTGACGTCGATCGCGACCAGCGCCTCGGCTTGATCGATCACGATCGAAGCGCCGTTGGAGATGTCGACCTGCGGCTCGTAGAGCGCCTCGACGTCCTTCTCGATGCCGAAAGAGTGGAACAAGGGCGTGGTGACCGAGTGCTGCTTGATGCGCTCGGCCATGACCGGCATCAGCTTCTCGGCGAAGTCACGAATCCGCAGGTAGACGTCCTCGCTGTCGACGACGACGTCAGCGATGTCCGGCGTGAACTGATCGCGCATCGCCTTTAGCACGAGGTCCGACTCCTGATAGAGCAGCGCCGGGGCCTTGGTGACCTTGAGGCGCTGGGCGACCATCTCCCAGATCTTGTTGAGGTAGTCGCGGTCGCGCTGGATGTCGTCCAGGCTCTTGTTGATGCCCGCGGTCCGCACGATGAACCCGATGCCGCCGCTGCCGGTCTCGTCGAGTTCGCGCACGATGCGCTTGAGGCGTCGACGCTCCTTGCCGTCTTCAATCTTCCGTGAGACCCCGCACTTCGGCAGGCTCGGCATCAACACCAACGAACGACCCGGCAACGAGACGTAGGTCGTCAGCGTCGGCCCCTTGCTCCCGATGCCCTCCTTGGTGATCTGGACGACGACCTCCTGCCCCTTGCGCAGCAGCTGGTCAATCGTCGGGCGGTTGCCGCGCGGCGCGCGGCGGTCCGCGGCTCCTGCAGCGCCCTTGGTGGCGCGGCGCGAGCGCTTCTTGCGCGGCGACTGCTTGGCCTCAGGGGCCGCGACGTCACCAGCGTCTGCCTCGGCGCCCGCTTCCTGCTCCGCGACGCCAGCCTCAGCGTCTGCCGCGCCGTCGGCGGCAGCCTTGCGTCGACCGCGAGAACGCGAGCGGCGCGAGCGCTTCTTGCGCGGCGCTTCGCCGTCGGGATCTGCGTCGGCATCGCCACTCGCGCCTTCGCTCGACGACGCTTCTGCCGCGGCAGGCTCTGCGGCCTCATCGCCGCCGTCTTCGTGGTCGGCGGCAGCCATCTCGAGCGGACGCTCTCCGTCCTCGTCCTCATCGTCGTCTCCGTCGAGCCCGAGCCCGAAGCCGCCGCCGGCGTCCTCCTCGTCGCTGCCTGCCGCTTCGACGTCGCCCTCGACGAGTTCGACCTCGTCCACGGCCTCGACATCCACCGCCGCCTCGTCGGCTTCGCGCGCGTCCTCCTCACTAGCGTCGACTGCTTCGCCGTGCGGCTCGGCGTCGACAGCCTCTTCGACCGAATCATCGGCGTCGCCAGCTGCCGTCGCCTCATCGGTCGCCGCGTCGCTGCTGTCGCCCTCAGCGTCCTTGGCGCTTGCCTTGCGCCGCGGGCGCTTGGGCTGCTCCGCGCTCACGTCGTCGTCGTCGACGTCGTCGTCGTCGTCGGACAGCGCCTGCTGCATGGACTCAGGGCCGTCGTCGACGTCGACGCGCGCGCGCCCCTCGATGACGTCCTCTAGGCGAAAATCGTCACGCCCGTAGGCCGGGAGCACGTCGGAGACGTGCAAGAAGCCGTTGACGCGGCCGCCGAACGCGACGAACGCCGCGCCGATGGAGGGCTCGATGTTGACCACCTTGCCCTTGTAGATGTTACCGAGATAGGCCTCTCGGCTCGCCAGCTCGACGTGCAGCTCTTGCAGCACGCCGTCCTCCACCACCGCGATCCGACTTTCTTCCGGATCGATGGCGTTGATCAGCATCCTCTTCACGGGGAACCTTTGTCTGTTGATCGCCGCGCAGGGCGACCCCCTGGTCGTTCCGGAACCTGACCGCAGGCCAGGTGCCGAGGGACTCGGTGGGACGGGTCGCCACGGCTCGCTCGACTGCTGGCCGGCGAGCGCGGGACCTCACGTCACGGAGGCCGGCGCGCAGGTCATGCAGAACGGCATCCAGGGTAGGAATCGAAAATCCACGCCGAGCCGCACTGCGCAGACGCTCCGAGGAGCGCTCCGCGGCCGCAGCGACGCGGAACAGCGCTAGCTGCTCGGCATGCTCCGGGTTCGTCAGGGCGACGTGCATGGGGTAGTCGGGGTATCCACGGCGCCGCACCCTATCCAGGGCGCCGGCCGCGCCGCACCGGCCCACCTGGGCCAGCCCGGACATGCTATCCACACGACCCCGCGCGCTCAATGCTGGAGCGCAGCAGGACGGCCAACCTACTTGCCGAAGACCTCCGCGCGGGTCTGCGCGAGGCTTGAGCGCTGGTCTTGCATCCGCTGCTCCAGCGCCCGACGCATCGACTCCTCCATGTCATCCGCGCTGCGGATGATCTGCGGAGTGATAAACACCAGCAACGTCGACATGGCCTCCTGCTTGGTCCGGTTCTTGAACAAGTAGCCCAGCAGCGGGATGTCACCGAGCAACGGCAGCTTGGTGACCGTCTCGGACTCCGTCTTGCTCTTCAGGCCGCCGAGGACCGCGGTCTGCCCGCTCTTCAGCAGCACCGTCGTGGAGAGCGTGCTTGAGGCGACCCGCGGCAGCGCGATCTGACCGGTGCCAGCGTTCGTGCCACCGCCGACCTCAAACACGTCGAAGCCTGCCGGCGCGATCGCAGAGGTCCCCGTGCCGCTCAAGGCGGTCCGCTGCGGGATGATCTCCATGATGACCTTGTCCGTGCCCGGCACGATGTGCGGCGTCGCCAGCAGCTGGAAGCCGATGTTGACCGGCGACTCGTCGCCTTCTTCAAGCGCCAGGAGAAGGCCGCCTGCCTGACCCTGCTCGACGCGAGCTTGCGCGTAGCGCACCGCCTCGCCGACGAAGATCGTCGCCGTGTTGTTGTCAAGGGTCGTGATCTGAGGGGCCTGCTGGATCTCGGAGCGCGAGTCGCGCGCCAGCAGGCGCAGGGTCGCCGTCACCTCTTGGAAGTTCAGCGCCCCGAAGACCACGTTGGGGATCGTCGTCGCCGCGGGCGTGTTGTCGGTGAACGGGCCGACGCCACTGTCGTTCGCGATCAGCGAGTCGTCCCATCCGCCGGCGCCGAGGTCAAACGGAAGCCGCGTCGGGATCTGCCCCATGCCGAGGCTGGCGGACCAGCCGTTGCCGCCGGGGCTGACGCCCACGTCTAGCAGGTCATCGTTGCTGGTCGTGACGAAGCGCACGTCCAGCTGCACCTGCGACGGCTCGACGTCCATCATCTCGACCGTGCGGCGGATGTTGGCGACCACCGGCTTGGTGTCCTTGACCATGATGACGTTGGTCTCTTGGACATAGTCCAACGAGCCCACGTCCGGCGTGATCATGGTCCGCAGCGTGTCGAGCAGCGAGAAGTTCATCTGGCCCGGCTGCATCGGCTGCTGGTTGCGCAGGTCGCGGACGTATTCCGAGGTGATGAACGGCATGAAGACCGAGGTCGGCCGCACGTAGCGGAGCTGGATCGCGGCGAACTCGAGGTCCGCCTCGATGTTGGCGGCGGGCACCACGCGCAGGATGCCGCGCTTCTCCTCGATGACCACGAAGCCGAGCGTCTTGACCGTCGCGTCGAGCGCGTCGCGCCACGGGATGTTCTTCAGGCGAACGGTGATGGTCCCCTTGACCTCCGGCGCGACGACGATGTTTGCGCCCGAGATCTTGGCGATGGTGTCGATCACCTTTTGGATGTCGGTGTTCTCGAAGGCGAAGTAGACGCGCGGCGGCTTCTCAATCTTAAGGACGCCGCCTTCAGCCTCTGTGACGATGCACTGCGCCTGCTCGGCGACGAGCGACAGCGCTTGTCGCCAGTGCACGTCCTCGAGGTCGATGGTCACGGTCTCTTCGATGTCCGCGGCCATGATGATGTTCGAGCCCGTCTTGCGACCGATGCTCTGCACCACTTCCCGCAGGTCGCGGTCCCGCAGGCGCAGCGTGAGCCGGCTGGCGCGGTCGCCCTCCGACTGAGCGCTCACGCCCTCTTGTTGCTGGCCCTGCGCGACGTCGGCGGCGTTCTCTTGCGCAGGCAGCGCTGAGAGCACAACGGCTGCCATGGTGATTCCGAACGCTTTCGTAAGTGCCTGCATGTCGATCTTTCCCGCCCCTTGCGGGGCTCGCCTTAGACTCGCCGGGGGCGGCGTCCGAGAGGACCCAGCCCGTGATGTCCCCTTCATCGATCGCAGGTGGCGACGGCTTTAGGGAACTCCCCCACGATCACCATGCGAACGGCGCTACATCGAGCGCACGAGGGTGAGCCCGCGGAACACGAACCACACTTGCTCGGCGTCGACCTGCTTGATCAGCAGGTCGTCCTGGACGTAATCGCCCTCTTCATAGACATCTCCGTTCAAGAGCACGCCGGAGCGCCCGCCGCCGCCGTTGACGACGACCCCTTGCACCTGGAGGTCGAGCGCCTGGAAGTCCATCGCGGTCACCGCTTTCAGGTGCCAACGCTTCGCAGATACGGCGAGATCATACCGATCGTCCGACTCAGGGACTGCCAGGCGCTCGGCAATGCCCTCGTAGCGCTTGCGCGCCTCTTCGAGCTTGCCGTCGCTGCAGTCCGTCGCCATCAAGGCGATGAGCTCCTCCATCTCGTCAGCCTTCAGGTAGGGGTCGATCTCGGCATCGGGCCCCGCCGCGACCACGCCGTCGCGCAGCTTCGCCAACGGCACCGCGACCTCCTGTGACCAGCGCGAGCGGTACGGTTGGTAGTGGATCATCCGGCCTTCGGCCTCGACACCGTCCAACGCAGCGGCGAGCTCTTGCTTGAAGCGCTTCTCCAGCGCGAACCGCTCGAACATCGTCGCCTCGTCGGACTGCAGCCGCGCCTGGATCCTGCCCAGAGATTCGACCCACCCGAGCCCGCGCTCCAGCGCCTTACGCTGGTCTTCGAGGGAGGCCTCGTCGCTCCCCTCGGCGCCGGTGGCGCGAGGGTCGACGAAGATATCCCGTCGACCGCTCTGCCCAAGGTGTTCGTAGCGGTCCACTCGGATCGTCTGGATGCGCTCCCAGATCTCTTCGCGGAGCTCGTCCTTGCGGTCGTCGTAGCGCGGAATCACGACGTCCTTGGCGCTGCCCGCGCTGTTGTACTGGTAGGTCTGCATCGTCACCTTGATGGTGTGCACGACCTCACCATCAATCGTCGTCGCGGCCCCGTTGTCCGCTTCCCCAGGCGTGATGCTGAACTGAGTGATGCTCACGAACCGCTCGAAGTTCTCGACTAAGTTCATGAAGTTCAGGCCCTGCCACAACGTGGCCGTCATCTCGTACGTGTACGCGATAGGGAGGAAGCGCCCAGGCTTCTTGCGCTGCCGCAGGTCCTTCTTCTGGAGCCCGGTGCCGCGCACGCCCGACTGCCCGCCGAAGCGGTTCACCATCCGCACGAAGTCGTTCAACTGGTCGTCGTCCGGGAGGATCTTGACGTACTCACCTAGGTTCTCGCGCAAGATGACGACCTCCTTCTCGAGGGCCGGAATCTTGCTGATCTTCGCGTCCGCGACGCGGAGTTCACCCTGCTTAACCTCGTGCTGCGCGTCGACGTCGGCGATCAAGCCTTTGACGTAGAAGACGCCGCCTGCGGCCACGCTGCACACGAACGCCGCCGAAATGGCGATGCCCATCAGCTGCTTCTTTTGGCTCCACTTGGACATGCTGCGAGCTCCCTACTTCTTGCCCTTGGCCACAGTTGGTCGGAATTGCAGCTCCATCGGGAATCGCAAATACGAGCTCGGCACGCGGTCTTCGTCCTCTTCGAGGCTCCAGACGGGGTCCGACTTACGCTCGACGTCCTCGGCGAACGCGGCCGCCGCGAGGTCATCGTGGAGGTTCGCGATCCGGTCCGACGCCTCGCCCTGGACGTTGCCCGGCATCTTGAGGACGGAGCCCGTGCTCGGGTCCCCGGTGACAGAGATCCCGTCGAACCAGGCCAAGTGGCGCTCCACAGGCCCGCTGTTGCTGACGACGTTCAACAGGTCGTCCATGAAGCGCGTCCAGGTCCTGCGGCCGTTGCCGATCTCTTGGATGGTCTGCACGCGCGCGGCGTAGTCCTTCTGGTTTGAGACGAGCGCGCCGTGGTAGGCGACCTTCGCCGCGCGGGCGCGCAGCTGCCCCTCGGTTGCCGCGAGGCGGTGCTCGGCGGCGGCGAGTTCACCGAAGTAGACCAGGCCGAACCAGCCGAGGGCCGCGCTGACCAGCGCGCCAGCGCACAGCCCGGCGGCGATCACGCGCGGAGGCAAGCGGTTGCCGCGTCGCAGCTCAGCAGGCAGAAGATTGATGCGGATCATGTCTCGTTGTCCTCCTAAGAAGCCGCCGCGAGCCCCACGGCCACCGCGAGTTGCGGAGAGAGCTGGTTGAGCGCCTCGACGTCGACGTTGTCTGCCTTGACCTTGAGGCCCTCGATCGGGTTCCAAGTTCGGGTGCGCCGCTCGAAGATCTTCTCGAAGTGCTCCTCAAGGGTCGGGAGCAGGGACGTGCCGCCGGTCAACCAGACCTCCTGCACCTCGCCGTCAAACTGGTTCTCAAAGAAGTCGAAGGAGAGATTCACCTCGTTGCCGAGGTCTTCCAGCGTCTGGCCGATGGCCTCTTGCACGATCGCGATCTGGTCGCCCGGGTCGCGCTTAAGCTCCTCCGCCTGTGCCGCGTCAACGCCGACGCGGCGGACGATCGCGTTGGTCAAGTCGTGGCCGCCGATCGGGACCTCTCGCGCGAAACACGTGATGTTGTCTCGCATGATGTTGATGCTCGCCTTCGTCGCGCCGATGTCGACGAGCGCGACGGTGCGCCCAGGCTCCTGGAGCCCCGGGTTGATCGCGTCGCCGAGCTCCCAGGCGTTGCCGAGCGCGAACCCGTCGACCCCGACGGAAACCGGCTGTAGGCCGAGCTCGGTCAGCATGTGACCGTGGTCGTTGACGACGTCCTTCTTCGCGGCGACGAGCAAGACCTGCATCTCGTCGCTGCTCGCCTCTGCGTGACCGACGTCCAGGCGCTGGGCGCCGAGTTCGACGTCCTCGACATCGAACGGGATGTATTGGTCGGCCTCGAGGCGTACGGCCTGGACGAGCTTATCGTCGCTCATCTGCGGCATCGTGATGTAGCGGAACACGACGTTCTTACCGCTGACGGCGGAAGCGATCCGCTTGGTGCGGAAGTTCGCCGCCGACATCAACTCTGCGATCGCGTCGAAGCGCGACGCGTCGTCAGGGACGTCGATCTGGGCGTAGCCCGTGATCACGTGGTCATACTTCTCACGGGTCAGCTCGATCGCCTTGATGCAACTCGTGCCGATGTCGAGACCGACGATGCTCTTCCGCTGCTTCAGCATGGGCGCTCCTTTGCCGCGGACTCATGTCCACGCATGCCCTGCTATCGGCACGCTGCACCCACGATATGAAGGGCCGAAGCGCCGCGAATGCGGGCGCGGCGACCGCGCGCGCCTACAGCCGCGCTGCGACGGCCGCTTCCGGTCCGCAGCCGGGAAGATCTCCCTACTCTTCGCCGAAGTTCGCGGCGACGAGCTCGGAGAGGGCCCGCAGCATCTCGTCTGCGTCGGGGCCGACAGCCTCCAACTCCAGCTCCACGCCCTGCTCGGCTGCCAGCATCATCATGCCCATGATCGACTTGCCGTCGACCTGCTCGTCGTCGTCGACCCTGCCAACCCGCAGCTGGCTGGCGTATGCGTTCGCCGTCTGCACGAAGAGATGGGCGGGCCTCGCGTGGAGACCGTGCTTGTTCTGCAGCGTGACGCGCGCCGTCCGCGTGTCGCCGGGCGCCTCGCTCACGCCTGCTCCTCCCCGCTCATCTCCGTGAGCAGGTCGCGGATCGCGCCTTCGCTCTCCGCGTCGAGCAAGAACCGGCGGAAGTCCGTGTCGCGCGCCAACCCGGCGATCCATCGCAAACACTGCAGGTGCGACTCCGGCGCGTCGCTCGGAGAGATCAGCAAGAACAGCACGTGCACGTTGCGCCCGTCGATCGCCTGCCACTCCAAGCCGGGGTGGCAACGCGCCAACACCAAGCGGATCTCGTCGACCCCGTCGCCCTTGACGTGGGGCACCGCGACGCTGTTACCGAGCCCGGTCGAGCCGATCGCCTCGCGGTCAAACAAGCGCTTCTGCAGGCCCACGCGCGCGGACTTCGGGAAGGCGCCGGCGGCCTCGGCAGCGGCCAACATCTCCTTGAGGGCTGCCTCTTTCGTGGCGGCTTCGAGCTCCTCGATGAGGGCGGCGTGTTCGACCAGCTTGCGAATCATGGGGCGAGGAGTGTGCGGAAACCCCACCCCAGACGCAACGCCGATGTCGCCCAGGAGGGAAGCAAACTGCGGATCTCCCGCGCCGTCGATGGAGCAGCCAGCCTTAGTCCAACGACTTCCGGACGGCGTCCTCGTAGGTCTCCTCGGGCGCTGGTTGCTTAGGCAGCTGCCCCTCGGCGGCGCGGGCGCGCTCCGCCTTGGCGTCGGGGAACTTGTGGTTGGTCAGCTTCTCTTTCCACTTACGCAGCTGCGATTCCATCTTATCGACGAGCAGGTCCATGGTCGCGGAGAACGTCTCGCCGTGGTCCTTTGCCACGAGCGGCGCGCCCTTTCGCAGGTGAACGATCAGCTCGACCTCGGGGTTCTCGTGGGCGTGGTCAGCTACCACCTCGACCCGCGTCAGCGCGTCGCCGAAGTGGCCAAGCCGCTGGAGCTTCTTCGTAGCGTGCTCCTGCATGCGCTCGGTGATGTGGTCATGGCGGCCCTTGAACTCGATCGTGACGTCTGCGTCTTTGCTCATACAGCTTCCTCGTTGGTTCCCTCTACATCGACCGCGCGAGGCGCCCACTATTCCCCGATCGCCCACATCGTCCGAAGACGAGGCACTGCGCCGGAGCGCGCCGCGCCGCGATGCCGCGGCTCAGCGGCCTTCGAAGCCCCAGAACTTTACCTCGGGGCGAAGCGCGACGCCGAACGCCGACTCGACGCGTGCTTGCACGTCCTCCATCAGAAGGAGGAAGTCCGCAGCGGTCCCGGTGTCGTCGTTTACGAAGTAGTTCGCGTGTTTGTCCGAGACCTCCACGCCGTTGCGGCGAAGCGCCTTACAGCCGGCCTCCTGGATCAACCGACCGGCGGCGTCGCCCGCCGGATTTTGGAAGACGCAGCCCACGCTGCGCTGCGTCACCGGCTGGCTCGCGTTGCGCTTCTGCAGCGACGCCGAAAAGCGCTCGAAGATCGCGTCGGGCCGATCTTCTTCGAGCTCGAAGGTGGCCTGGACCACCACGGAGTCGCCGAGCCCGCCGTTGCGATATCGCGGCTGGAAGTCCCCAGCGCCTAGGATCCGCAGCCGGCCGTCGGGCTCGACGACCGTCAAGGAGACGAGGTGCTCGAACGTCTCGCCGTCGCGCGTGCCCGCGTTCATGGCCACGGCGCCGCCGACTTCGGCGGGGATCCCGGTCAGCTTCTCGAGACCTGCGAGGCCAGCCTCACGCGTCGACCGCAGCAGGCTCGGCATGGTCACGCCGGCGCCGACCGTCACGCGCCGGCCCTCGCGCTGCAGCCGGCTGAGGTTGCCGAGGTGCATGACCACGCCGCGCACGCCCGCGTCCGCGACCACCACGTTGCTGCCGCCGCCGAGGATCCGCAGCGGCAGACCGCGTTGCTGACAGGCGCGGACGGTCGCGCAGACGCCCTGCTCGTCGAACGGCTCGACGAACCACTCGGCGGCGCCGCCGATGCGCAGGTGCATCATCGGCCCCAGCGGCACCTCCGCGCGGACCGACGCGTGGTCGATCAGGACCTCGTCGAGATCAGATGCGCGCAACGATGCCTCCGACGGCTTGATCGATGTCGCCGGCGCCCAACACCATCACGACGTCGCCGTCTCGCCGGTGCGCCTCGACCGCGTCTGGGAGGTCGGCGACCGGCCCGCTATAGTGCCCTTCGCCGCCGGCCTCACGGACCGAGTTGACGAGGTCTCCGGCGCTGACGGAGGCCATGATCTCGTCAGACTCGCGCGCGCCGTAGATCTCGGTGACGAGCGTCACGTCGGCGGCGGCCAGCGACGATGCGAACGACTCCAGCAACAGCAGCGTGCGCTGGTATTGATGCGGCTGGAAGGCGACCACGAGCCGCCGGTCGGGGAAGCGGCGGCGGGCCGTCTGCAGCACCGCCTCGATCTCGACGGGGTGGTGCGCGTAGTCGTTGACGAGCAACCCGCCGCCAGCCCCCTCATGCAGCTCGAAGCGCCGGCGCACGCCGGCGAAGTCCGACAGCCCCGCGCAGGCGCCCGCGAGGTCGGCGCCCGCCACGTGCGCCAGCCCCAACGCGAACATCGCGTTGAACATGTTGTGCCGCCCCGCCAACGACAGCTCCACGCGCGGCAGACGCTCGCCCTGGAGCACCGGCACGAAAGACCAACAGCCGAGCCGCTCGCGCACCTCGAGGGCGCGCAGATCCGACCACAGCCCGGAGCCGACCGTCAAGATCTCGACGTCGCTGCGCAGACTCGACAACACCGCCTTGGGCACCGACTCCTCCACCAGGGCGGTGCCGCCAGGCCGCACGCGCGCGAGGTAACCAGCGAACGCGTCGATGAGCTCGTCGGTCGACGGGTAGCAGTCGAAGTGGTCGTGGTCGAGGTTGAGGATCGCCGCCCCGAACGGCCGCAGGTTGTGGAAGCTGCGGTTGAACTCGCACGCCTCGACGACGAAGCCTTGCCCCTTACCGCCGTGGCCGTTCCCGCCGAGCTCGGGGACCTCGCCGCCGATCAGGTGCGAGGGGTCCATGCCAGCGCCGCGCAAGGCTGCGACCGTCAGGCCGGTCGTCGTCGTCTTGCCGTGGGTGCCGCCGATCGCCAGCGTGCGCCGGCCCTCGCTCAACCGCCCCACCGCCTCGGCGTAGAGCAGCGAGGTGAAGCCGCGCCGCACGCACTCTTGCACCTCAGGGTCTGTCGGCGGCACCGCCGCGCTCCGGATCACGTAGCCGTCTGCGCCCTCGATCCGGTCCGGGTGGCACCCCCCCCAGACCGCGTGACCCTCGTCGCTGAGGGACGACACGAGCGCGCCGCCGACCGAGTCGCTGCCGCTCACCTCGCCGCCGACACCGGCGAGCAATCGGGCGAGGCCGCTCATCCCAGCGCCGCCGACGCCGACGAAGTGGAACCGCCGCGAGACGAAGCTGGTCCCGGCGATGCCCTCGTTAACCGACGGCTGCTCAGCGTTGGCGCCGATCGGGCGCGAGCTCACGCGACGCCCCCGCGGCGCCGCGGCTGGCGCGACGACACTGCCTGCGGCTCTCGCATTGGCACAGAGGTCAACTCGGCGGTCACGTCGCCCAGGATCGCGTCGCACGCGTCGAGCCGACGGATCGCGCGGGCGGCGTCGCCCATGACGCCGAGCTTCGCAGGGTCTGCGAGCAGCTCCGAGATGGTGGAGGTGAAGCGCGCGAGGTCAACGTCCCGCTCTTCGCAGACCACCGCGGCGCCGACGCGCTCCAGGACGCGCGCGTTGTGCAGCTGCTGCTGGTCTTTGTGGTGGGGATAGGGAACCACCACGGCTGGCCGACCGACCGCCATCAGCTCAGCGACCGTCGTCCCGCCGCCACGGAAAACGACGAGGTCCGCCGCAGCGAACAGCAGGTCCATGTCCAGCGCCACCTCGCGCACGTCGACCGTCAGACCCGCGGCGCACTCATATCGCGCCCGCACCGCCGCTTCGTTGCCGAGGCCGCACAGGTGCACGACCTGCAGCTCGCGGCCCACGCCGACGAGGGCGTCAGGCGCGAGCTCGTTGAGCGCCCGCGCGCCTTGGCTCCCGCCGGTGACCAGCACCACCGGGACGCCGTCGCGCGACCCGAGCGCAGCGCGCGCCGCGCGACGGTCGATGCTCCCGAAGCCCGGACGCAGCGGCGTGCCCGTGTGCAGTGCTCGGGGGCCGTCGACCTCGGCGCCGGGCAGCCCGGTGTACATGCGCCGCGAGATCGACCGGAGCCAGCGGTTGGCGCGGCCCGTGACCGCGTTCTGCTCCAGCAAGAAGACCGGCAGGCCCAAGCTGCGCGCGGCGAGCGCGACCGGAACGGAGGCGCGCCCGCCGGTGCTGATCACGCCGCCCGCGTCGTGCCGGCGCAGCATCCCGCGCGCCGTGCGCGTCGCACGGAGCAGCCAAACAGGGAGCGCGAAGGGCGAGCGCCCCGAACGTGGCACCTCAACCGCCTCGATGTCCGGCAGCTCCCGGTCGACCAGCTCGCGCTCGACCTCCCGCCCCTCGGTGATCAACAGCGGCGCTTGACCGGCCTCAAGCAACGCGCGCCCCAGCACCAGCGCAGGCATCAGGTGCCCGCCGGTGCCGCCGCTCACGAGGCAGATCCGGCGCGCAGGCCGGACGTCAGCCTCGGCCTTTGGGGCGGCTTCGCTCACGTCTTAGTTGAGCGGGATCTTGAGCGTCGAGCCGATGCGCATGCGGTGCGGGTCGACGTTGGGGTTCATCTTCCGGATCTCCTTCCACCGCGCCGTCGAGCCCAACATCTTGCGCGCGATCGACTCCATGTTTTCGCCCTTCCGGACCTTGTGGTCTCGGTAGGCGCCGGACGCGACCACCTGGTTAGCGCTCTTGGCGCCGACCGCGCCAGCGCCATCGCCATCGCCGACCGGCAAGATCAGCTCTTGGCCTTCGCGGATGTCGTTCTCGTCTTTGATCTTCGGGTTGAGCGCGAGGATCTTGCCCTTCATCTTCACGGTCCCGCACTGCTTTTGGGCGATCAGGCTGAGGCTGTCTCCCCGCTTGACCGTGTAGCGGACGCGCTTGGCGACCGGCGTCAAGTTGGGCACGGGCGCCGGATCAACCTTGGGAGCGGGCGCAGGCTCGACGAACGGCGCAGGCGGCGGCGCCGGCGGGTCCGCCAGCAAGCTGCTGAGCTCGCTCGCGCGCGTGGGCGCGCGGGACGGCCGCTCATCGGGGCC
>JAYYEE010000446.1:0-2872 GCA_036160175.1 Planctomycetota bacterium | reverse complement strand
CGCGGCGCGTGAACACCTCGCGTTGCCCGTCGCCGCGATGGTGCTGGCGGTCGCGACGACGATCGGGATGGCGGTCTTGGTGACGAGCTTCCGCGGCAGCGTCGTCGGGTGGCTCGGGCAGGTGCTGCCGGCCGACGTCTATGTCTCCGTTCCGGGGGGGATCAACGAGCGCAGCCAGGTGCTCTCACCAGCGCTGGTCGACGCGATGCACGACGCGCCCGGCGTGACAGCCTGCACCGACTACCACCGCCCGGTCCGGCCGGTCCGCGGCGGGGCGGGTTGGCGCCGCGACGTCGAGGTCGTCGGCATGGCGGCCACGGACCTGTGGCTCGAAAGCTGGCCGCTCCTCGCGGGAGATCCGGGCGCCGCCCGGGCGACGCTGAACGGCGATGGTCCGGCCGGCGTCTGGGTGAGCGAGCCGCTGGCGTTCCGCGCTGGCCTCTCGGTCGGCGACGACGTGACGATCGGCGTCGACGAAGCGGCGGCGACGGTGCCGGTGGTGGCGGTCTACCGGGACTACAGCAGCGAGCGCGGTGAGATGTTGGTAGGGCGCGACTGGCTCTACGCTGCCGGCGTCCAGACCGGCGTCACCGCGCTCGGTCTTGAGCTCGCGGATGGCACCGACCTCGACGCGGCGATGGTCGCGCTGCGGGCGCGCGCCGCCGCTGCCGACGAGCAGGGCGTGTTGGTGCGCTCCACTCGCGACCTCAAGCAGACGTCGTTGGAGATCTTCGACAGGACGTTCGCGATCACCGGCGTGATGCGGCTCTTGTGCCTCGCGGTCGCGTTCTTCGGGATCTACTCGGCGTTCTCGGCGCTGCAGTTCGAGCGCGGGGCGGAGGTCGGCCTGCTGCGTTGCCTCGGCGCGACGCCCGCTCGGGTCGGGGTCGTCGTGATCGGGCAGACGGCGCTGCTCGGCGCGTGCGCCGCGCTGCTCGCGATGCCGCTCGGCGTCGTGGTCGGCCAGCTGCTCGCCCACGTCATCAACAAGGTCTCGTTCGGCTGGTCGCTGGTCTCTGTCGAGGTGCCTCCGGCTGCCCTGCTCGAGGCGTCGGCGCTGGCCGTGGTCGCGTCGCTGCTCGCCGGGATCTGGCCGGCCGCGCGCTTCGCCAAGATGCGCGCGGCGAACGCGCTGAGGGAGTCCTGATGATGCGGATTCCATCCTGCCTGCTCGGGTTGATCCTGCTCAGCGCGTGCGATGACGCGTCGCCGCGCCCGCGCGCCGCGGCGTTGACGGTCGCGGACGCCATGGGAGACAGCGGCGACGACGCGGCCTACGCGCGCGCGACGGCGCCGCCGACGTTGTCGTTCCCCGACGACCACGGCAGCCACGCGCCGTTCCGCACCGAGTGGTGGTATGTCACCGCCAACCTCGACGCCGACTCGGGGCGCCGCTTCGGCGTGCAGCTCGTGTTCTTCCGGCAAGCGCTCGCGCCGACGACCGACGCGCGCGCGGGGTCGCTGGCGGCTCGCGACCTCGTGTTCGCGCACGCCGCGGTGACCGACGTCGACGGCGCCACGTTCCACCACGCCGAGCGCATGACGCGCGCGGCTGGCGAGCTGGGGTTCGTGACCGGCGGCCGCGAGGGCGCGCCCTTCGAGGTGCGCTGCGTCGACTGGTCGGCGCGGGCCTCAGACGGCGCGACGTTCCTGCCGCTGCAGCTGCGCGCGTCGGATCCAGGCTTTGCGATCGACCTGACGGTCGAGGACGGCAAGCCGCTGGTGCTGCAAGGCGACCGCGGGCTCAGCCAAAAGAGCGAGGCCGTCGGCAACGCGTCGATCTACTACTCGATGACGCGGCTGCCCATTCGCGGCGCCCTCGTCGTCGACGGCGTCCGCCACGAGGTCGCCGGCCTCGGCTGGATCGACCGGGAGTGGAGCACGTCGGCGCTCGGTCCGGACCAGGTCGGCTGGGACTGGTTCTCGCTGCAGCTCGACGACGAGACGGAGGTGATGTGGTACCGGCTGCGGCTGCGCGACGGCAGCAGCGACCCGTGGAGCCGCGGCTGCTTCGTCGCGACCAACGGGGACGCGACCCGTCTCCTCCCGCAGAACGTCACGGCGACCCCGGTGGGCGAGTGGACCGCGCCGGACGGCGGCGCGGCTTATCCTGCGCGTTGGCGCCTGCAGTGCGCGGAGCCTGCGTTCGACCTGGAGGTCACGCCGCTGCTCGCGGACCAAGAGCTGCACACGCTGGTGCGCTATTGGGAGGGCGCGGTCGGGGTCCAGGGCACGCGCGCGGGGCGGCCGGTCCGCGGGCGCGGGTATCTCGAGATGACCGGCTACCTGCGCTAGCGACGGCGCTCGCGCACCTCGCGCCGCCGCATCGGCATCTGGTCGATCTGTGCGAACAGGTCGGCTGCTGCGAGCGGCTCGTGCGCCGTGCGCTTGACGCCGCCGTCCTTGCCGATCAGCAGCGCGGTGAAGCCGTCGGTCGCGCCCTTGCGGTTGCGCGCGAACCGGTCGCGCAACGCGGCGCTGTCCTTGACGCTCAGCGGCCGGGAGCCCGCGAACGCCGCGCCGTCGTCGTAGACGACCACGAGCGTGATCTCACGCTCTTCGAAGCCGTCGGCGTCGCGTTGGGCGGCCGCGAGCTGCTGCACAGCGCGCGGGTCCTGGGCGTTCGCCGCAAAGACGACCAGCGGACGTCGCGCGTCGCGCAGCGCGCCGAGGTCGAACGCGCCGTAGGTGCGGATCTGTTGGATCTCGATCCGGAACGGACCGTCGATCTTGTCATCGATCGAGACGCCGAGCTCGTCGACCTTGGATGGGTCTACGGGGGGGAGGTCCAGGTTACGCCCGCGCCACGTCGGCCGCAGCGCGCTGTAGGGGACGTAGACGTCCTGCCAGCCGTCACCTGCTTCGGTCTCGA
>JAYYEE010000445.1:0-12590 GCA_036160175.1 Planctomycetota bacterium | reverse complement strand
CCAGCTTCCTGACCCCGCCGTTTGGGTTCTCGTTGTTCTACCTCCGCGGCGTCGCGCCGCGCGAGATCCCCACCGCCGCGATCTATCGCGGCGCCGTTCCGTTCATCTGCATCCAGCTGGTCGGCCTCGGCGTCGTCTGGGCGTTTCCGTCCGTCGTGACCTGCATGCTCGGCGACTGACGACGCCGCAACCAGCTACGCCCACGCGAACGACGCATATGCCAGCTCATTCGTACCCAGCCACTGGGTCGACTCAGCCGCGAACGCGCGCCATTGGTCTCGGATCTCGCGGTAGACGGGGTCCCCGGCCGCCTCATCGTCGACCAGCGCCCGGCTCGCCTCACGCGCCTCCGTCAAGATTTCCTCGCTGAATCGACGCAGCTGGACGCCCTTGCCCAGGAGGCGCCGGAGCGCGCGCGGGTTCTCGCGGTCGTATCGCTGCATCATCGTCTGCGCGGCCTGATCGATCGCCGCCTCAAGGATCGCGCGGTAGTCCGCGGGCAACGCGTCGTAGGCTGCCTGCGAGACCATGAATGACAGGCTGGGCCCTGGCTCCCACCAGCCTGGGTAGTAGTAGTTCTTGGCGATCTCGAAGAACCCGAGCTTCTCATCGTCGTAAGGCCCGACCCACTCAGTCGCGTCGATCGCGCCGCGCTCTAGCGCTGGGTAGATGTCTCCGGCCGCGAGGTTCTGCACGCTCACGCCGAGGCGATCCATAGCCTTACCGCCGAGGCCAGGGATACGCATGCGCAGCCCCTTCAGGTCTGCCAGCGACTCGATCTGCTCGCGGAACCAGCCCCCCATCTGCGCGCCGGTGTTGCCGCACGAATAGTTGCGGACACCGAAGTCGGCGTAGACCCGCCGCAGCAGCGCTCCCCCGCCCGCCTCACGCAGCCACGCCGTCTGCTGCCGCGCGGTGAGTCCGAAGGGGATGCAGGTGTCGAACGCGAGCGACGGGTTTTTGCCCGTGTAGTAGTAGCCCGCCGACTGACCGATCTCGGCGGCGCCTTGCTGCACCGCGTCCATCACCTGCGCCGCCGGGACCAGCTCACCGGCCTGGTGGCAGCGGATCTGGAAGGCGCCGTCGGTCATCGCTGCGACGCGCGCCGAGAGCACCTCGGCGACGCCGTAGATCCCGTCCAACGCGCGCGGAAAGCTCGACGCGAGGCGCCACTGGACGCGCTGTCGCCCCTTGCCGTCCGCGGGCGCGCTGGAGTCCTCAGAGCGCTGCGCCACGCCGACCGCGGACGCCGCGACGATGCCTCCCGCGGCACCGACGAGGCCGCCGGTGAGGAAGGCGCGGCGAGAGTCAGCGGCCTGGTCGCTCATCCGCGCAGCGTAGCGCGCCGATCGCCGGGACGCCCGCGACGACCAAGATCTCCGGGGGCCGCGCCCACGGGCTCAGAGTTCGTCCGGTCCGCCGACGTAGCCGAGGTAGGCGCTCGCGACGACGACATACGGGCTCGCGAGGTACACCTGCCCAGGCCCAGAGCGGCCGGGGAAGTTGCGGTTGATCGCGGAGACCGTGACCTCCTCGGCGGTGAAGGACACCCCCGGCCCTGCCTTGATGCATGCCCCGCAGCTCGGGTCGATCAGCTCCACGCCGGCGCCCTCGAACAGCTGCACGTAGCCCATCTTCTCGGCGTAGTCGCGGATCTTCTGGCTGCCGAACTGGATGTAGGTCTTGGCCTTGAGGCTCAGTCCCTTGTCGGTCGCCTGGCGCACGACCTCGGCGTACATGTCCATGTCGGCCTTCTTGCCGCCGGTGCAGGAGCCGCCGTAGGCGATCTGACAGGCCACCTCGCCGTGCTCCTCGCGGAACGCGGCCAGCGCGACGCCGTTACGGGGGTCACCCGGCGTCGCCACGGTCGGCGCGACCTCACCGAGGTCGATGTCGAACGTCTTGCAGTAGTTGGCGCCGTCGTCGGCCCGCACGATCTGGCTGCGCAGGTGCTCCTTATCGGTCCCGCGCAGGGCGTGCAGCTGCTCCACGACCACCTCATCGGCCTCGATGATCCCGGTGAAGCCGCCGGCCTCGACCGCCATGTTGGTCAGGGTGGCGCGCTCGTCGAGCGACAGCGCCATCGTTCCTGCGCCAGCGAACTCGAGCACCTTGCCGATGCCGTCGCCGCTCTTGAAGAACTCGTCGCTGAGCAGATGCAGCATGACATCCTTGGCGCAGACGCCGTCACGCAGCTGCCCTGCCAGGTTGACGCGGACGGACTCGGGCACTTTGACCCTGACGTCCTTGGTGAACCAGCTGTTCGCCATGTCCGTCGAGCCGACCCCGAACGCGAAGCAGCCGATCGCGCCGGCCATGCACGTGTGGCTATCGGTGCCGATGACGAGCTGGCCGGGCTCAGCGAGGTCCTCGATGACGATGTTGTGGCAGATGCCCTCCGAGCCGACGGTCTGCCCGTCTCGCTCCACCTCACCGTAGAGGCGGACGTTCTGCGACTTGGTGAATGCCTCCTGCACCGTCGCGAGCGACGCTGCCTGGTCCTTGAGGCCCATCTCGACGTGCTTCTCCGGCATGACCCGATCGAGGAAGGTCAGGTGATCGCGGAAGGCGAACACTGAGCCCGGGTCGTTGACCTTGGCGTCGTCACCGAGCCCCATCTTGAACAGGGCCTCGGCCATCGGGGTGACATACTCGTGGCTGAACCGGACGTCCGTCCGCACGAACAGCGCGTCGCCAGGCTGCACCGCCGCGATGCCGAGCGCGCCGGTCTTGGCGTCCGCGATGGCGCGCCGGCTGATGATCTTCTCGCAGAGCGTCATCGGCCGCGCCGCCGTATCAACCGCGGGCGGCGCCGTCGCACCGGCGAGGCGCGCCTTGTTGTAGGCGAACAGCCCGCCGTGGCGGACGATCTCGGTCGCGATCGGGTCCAGGCCCTTGGTGAATTCGTCGATCGAGATCTGCTCACCCGCCTTGATGCGGTCGATCAGCGAGAAGTCCGTCGAGGTCAACAAGCCGATGTTCTGGCAGTTCTGGCCGTAGATCTTCTCGATGTTCTTCGCAATGACGAGCCGCACGCCCGCCTTCAGCTCGCTGAACGGCGCGGTCTCCCGCGAGCTGCCGCAGCCCTTGCTGACGCCGCTCACGATCACCGAGAACTTGCCGTTCTTGATCGCGTCCTTCTCGACGTTGCCGCCGCGCAGGCCGACGAGGCAGTATCGCGCCAGCGTCTCGTCGTAGTAGTAGCAGACCCAGCCAGGGGTCAGCTCGTCCGTCGAGATGTTGTCGATCAGCTTGTGGTCCTGGCCGTCCGGGAGATCCACGCCGTCGTAGAGCTGCGCCTTCAACAGCGTCTCGTCCTCGGTCAGGTAGAGGATGCGGCCGTCGAACGTCATCTTGGAGTCGCGCATCTGCTCAGGCCCTCTCGAGGATCATCGCGATGCCTTGGCCGCCGCCGATGCAGGCCGACGCGCAACCGAGCGCCTTGCCAGACTCCTCCATCTCCCGCACCAGCGTCAGCAGCAAGCGGGTGCCCGTCGCGCCGAGCGGGTGACCGAGCGCGATCGCGCCGCCGTTGACGTTGCACTTGTCACGGTCGAGGCCGAGCTCCTTTTCGCAGCCGAGGTATTGGGCGGAGAACGCCTCGTTGATCTCGACGAGGTCGAGGTCCGAGACCTGCACGCCGGCCTTCTCACAGGCCAGCTGGATCGCGGGCACCGGGCCGATGCCCATGATCTCCGGCTCGACGCCGGCGATGCCCCACGACTTGATCTTAGCCTTCACGTCCAGCCCGAGCTCCTTGGCGTGCGCCGCGGTGGTCACCACCAACATGGCCGCGCCGTCGACGATGCCCGACGCGTTGCCAGCGGTCACCGTGCCCTCTTTACCGAAGGCAGGCCGAAGCTTTTGCAGCCCCTCGAGCGTGGTCTCGGGCTTGATGTGGTCGTCGGTGTCGACGACGAACTCCTTACGGCCCTTGGTCACGGTCATCGGCGCGATCTCGGCGGCGAACTTGCCAGCCTTGACCGCGGCGGCGCCGAGCTGGTGGCTCCGCAGCGCGTACTCGTCCTGCTCCTCACGCGAGATGCCCACCTTCTTGGCGACGTTCTCGGCGGTCTGGGCCATGAAGAACTTGCAGAAAGGGTCATAGAGGGCTGCGAACAGCAGGTCCTCGATCTTGGGCTCCATGCCGAAGCGGAAGCCCTCGCGCCCGCCGCGGATCACGTGCGGCACCTGGCTCATGTTCTCCATGCCGCCCGCGAGGCAGAGCTTGGACTCACCTAGCAGCATCGAGTGCGCCGCTGAGACCACCGACTGAATGCCGGAGCCGCAGAGGCGGTTGACGGTCAGCGCGGGCGCGCTGTTCGGGACGCCCGCCTTGAGCGCGACGTGGCGCGCGCCGTAGATGGCGTCGCTGGACGACTGTGAGGCGTTGCCGACGAAGGTCTCGTCGACCTGCTCGGGCTTGACGCCGGCGCGCTCCAAGGCGGCCTTGGCCGCGTGCGCGCCCAGGTCGAGCGCCGTGACATCCTTGAACTTACCGAATCCGGGGGTGCCGGAGTATTCCGCCATGGCGGTCCGAGCCCCGCCGACAATGACCAAGTCTGATTGCATGCGAGGAGCATCGGACACGGTATCGGCGCGCGCAAGGTCGATGCTGTCGAGAGCGGCTGATTGCGCCGCTGTCGCTGAAGGGGCGACCGATTAGCATGCGGCTATGAGGAAGTCCCTGGTCGCTCTGCTGCTCGGCTGCGCCACGACCGCAGGCTGCGGCAGCGTCAACATCTACTCCGACGAGGAGCTTGAGCCGATCAGCCTGCAGGCCTACGCCGAAGCCACGACAGGCTACGTAGTCGTGGAATCCGGGCCGCAGTTCGACATGGTGCAGGAGGTGGCCCGCCGCATCACGGCGGTGACCGGGGAGGCCTTCCCGTGGGAGGCCAAGCTGCTGCAGGCAGACGACGTCCCCAACGCGTTCTGCCTGCCCAACGGACGGATCGCTGTCTACACGGGCATCCTCTCGATCACCCAGACCATCGACGGACTCGCTGCGGTGATGGGCCACGAGGTCGCCCACGCGACGCGGCGCCACGGTGGGATCCGAATGACGCAGCACACGCTTCAAAACGCCGCCATGGCGCTGGCAGGCGTTGGGTTGGAGCTCACCGAGATGGATGACGAGGACAAGGGCTACGCGATGGCCGCGCTCGGCGGGATCGCGCACTACGGCGTCTTGCTGCCCTATAGCCGACAACACGAGACCGAAGCCGACATCGACGGCATCCGCTACGCCATCCGCGCGGGCTTCGACCCCTGGGAGGCGCCCAAGCTGTGGGAGCGCATGGCGGAGCTGGGCAGCAGCGGCCCGGAGTTTCTGAGCACGCACCCAGACCCGCGCAAGCGCGCCGCGCGCCTGCGCGCGGTCATCCCGCAGATCCTGCAGGAAGAGGAGGCGCGCGCGGCTGGGGCCCTCAGGTAGCGGCGCCCGCGCTCAGAACGGTCGCCAGGGCGTGCGCCCGTCGCGCTCGCGCAGGAACTTGGCGTCGACCTCGCGATACCAGTCGTGCAGCAGCTGCCGCATGCGCTCAACCCGTTCGGGCTGCTGCTCCGCTAGGTCGCTGCGCTCGCCGACGTCGTTGACGAGGTCATAGAGGTGCACGCGACCGTCCTCGAGCCGCTCGATCAACTTGTAACGCCCGAGGCGGACCGCGCTGGCCGGGAAGCCGCCCTGGTTGCCATAGTGCGGGTAGTGCCAAAACAGCGGCCGCTCTGGCAGGTCCCCGCCGCGCAGCGCAGCCGCGACGCTGACGCCGTCGACCTGATGCGAGACCGGCGCTGCGCCGGTGAGCTCCAACAACGTCGGCAGCAGATCGACGCTGCACGTCGGTACTGCGCTCGTGCTCCCGGGCTTGGTCACGCCAGGCACGCGCCAGATCCAAGGCTCGCGGATCCCGCCCTCGTACATCCACCCCTTCCCGCCGCGCAGCGGCACGTTGCTCGTCGGCGCGCCTTCGCTCGTCGACAGCCCGCCGTTGTCTGAGGTGAAGACGACGATCGTGTCCTCAGCGAGCCCGAGCGAGTCGATCTTGTCCAGGACCCGCCCGACCGCGAGGTCCATCGCCTCCACCATCGCGGCATACGTCGCGTGCCGCTGAAGCAAGCGGACCCTGCGCTTGCGCTCAGTGAGGAATACCTGCTCCTCCTCACCGAACTCAGGGCCTCCCTGCGGCGTCGACGCGATGCGGCGTCGATACTTCTTGATCAGGTCTTTACGACCGACCAACGGCGTGTGCACCGAATAGAAGGACAGATACGCGAGGAAGGGCTCGCCCTGGTTGTCCTCGACGAAGCGGCACGTCTCCTCTGCCAACCGCGCTGGTAGGTGTTCCCCTGCGTCGCCGTCCTCAAGCCGCGGGTTGCCGTAGGGGACGAAGTACTTCCCCGGGCCGTAGGGGCCGCCCTTGCTCCAACCGCCTTTGTTGACGTCGAAGCCCTGACGCTCTGGCCAATATTCCGAGGTCGGCCCGAGGTGCCACTTGCCGGCGAAGAACGTCGCGTAGCCGCGGTCCTTCAGCTCTTCTGCGATGGTGCGCTCGTCTAGCTCCATCCGATCGCGCGCCTCTGCGGGCCGGAACGTCTCGGCGCGACGACCCATGAAGTAGTTGGTCGCGTCCGCGCGCGAGGGGTAACGACCCGTCATCATGGCGAACCGAGTCGGCGAGCAGACGGGGCAGGCAGCGTAGCCGTCCGTAAATCGCATCCCGGATCGCGCCAGCCGATCGATGTTCGGAGTGTCGTAGAGGCAGTCAGGGTTGTTTGCGCCGATGTCCATGAACCCCAAGTCGTCGACTAAGAAGACGACGACGTTCTTAGGTTGTCTTCCCGCGCGCTCCGGCCCCGCAGGGAGCGCGTGCTCGCTGCGTGTCGGCTTCCAGCCGATCCGGTGGGTCACCACCTCCACCGCGCCGCCTGGTTCGATGGCGATCGGCCCGCGGTAGACCTGCCAGCGCTTGTCTCCGCTCAGCGGCAGCCTTCGGTAGCCGATCGATGCGCCCGGCTCTGCGCAGGTCAGGGTCATTCGGTGCGCGCCCTTGCTGGCTTCGGTCATCGCGCGCGCAGGCGGCGTCTGCGGCTGCACGCCGTCTGGAGGGTAAATGCACTGCTTAACGAGCTTCGTCTCGGGCAGCACGACGCCGAGGTCGCCGGTGTCCGCGATCCACGCGTCCAACGCCTGTCGTAATGGGTCGGCGACGGCCGGAGCCAGCGGACGGTCGATCAGGTTGATGGTCTCCCACGGATCCCCTTGGGTGTCGTAGAGCTCTTCGCGCGGCCGCTTGTTCGCCGCGAACTGCCACTGGGCGCTTGGCACGTCTTTGCGGCCGCGCAGCGCTTAGAGCTCCGCCGTCATCGGGATCCGCTCGCGATAGGCGTTACTGATCAGGTAGGGCTGGTCGACGACGTAGTTGCGCACGTAGCGGAAGCGGCCGTCGGACACGCTGCGCTGCCGGTCGTAGACGGCGTCGAAGCGGTCTGCGTGGCTGAACGCGTAGCCGCCGCCGGCGCGGGCGTGCGGCCCGAGGAACGCCACGCCGTCGAGGCGCTGGTCCGGCGCGACCCCGCAGAGCGACAGCACCGTCGGCCCGAAGTCGACGAACTGCACGACCCGGTCCTCGATCTCGCCTGCGCGGGCGCCGTCGGGGAAGCGCACCATCAGCGGCACCCGGGTGCCGGTGTCGTAGCAGGAACGCTTGCCCCGCGGCAGGCCGACCCCGTGGTCGCTGTAGAACATCACGATCGTGCTGTCGAGCAACCCCGCCCGCTCTAACTCCGCCAGCTTCTTGCCCACCCAGCGATCCATCGCCGCGATGTTGTCGTAGGTGCGCTTCATCGCCGCCCGCACGTTCGGCGTGTCGGGGTAGATCGGCGGCACCGGCACGTCTGCGAGCGACACCGCGTCGGGGCTAGGTTTGCGGTCAGGGAACGCGCCGCTCTCGTGCGTCCCGCCGTGGTTGAACACCGCGAAGAACGGCTGGCCCTTCGCGCGCCCCCGCCAGTGCGCCTTGCCGTTCGACTGGTCCCAGACCGTCACAGGCTCCTTGAACTGGTAGTCCTTCTTCGCGTTGTTGGTGCAGTAGTAGCCCTGCGCGCGCAGCAGCTCGGGGAAGCACCGCACGAACGCCGGCGGCACCCCCTCGTAGCCAGGGATGTCCTTGTAGGCGTCAGGGTCCTTGGCGATCGCCGACTGGCTCGGCTTGTTGTTTCGCATCTGCATCGTGCCGATGCGCGTGGCGTACATGCCCGTGATCAGCGAAGAGCGGGCCGGCGCGCAGACCGGCGACGTCGCGAACGCGTTCGTATACCGGACGCCCTCGCGCGCCATCCGGTCACAGTTGGGGGTCGGGACCGTGTCGTCGCCGTAGCACCCGAGCCACGGGCTCATGTCCTCGACGACGAGCCACACGACGTTGGGGCGCTGCTGCGCCGGCGCGAGCGCGCAGAGCGCTCCCAGCAAGAGCAAGACCGAAGCTGAGCGGGGCATGCGCGCTAGCGTAGCCAGCGCGGCGCCAGAACTCGAAGCCCTGGTCGGCTAGCGCGCGTCGCTGCTCTTGTAAGGCCGCTGGTTGCTGCCTTGATAGATCTGACGCGGACGCGTAATCCGCGCCGCCGGGTCGCCCTTGAACTCGAGCCACTGCGAGATCCAGCCGGGCATTCGCCCGATCGCGAAGAACACGGTGAACATGTCCGAAGGGATCCCAAGCGCCTTGTAGATGATGCCCGAGTAGAAGTCGACGTTGGGGTAGAGCTTGCGGTCGATGAAGTAGCTGTCGCTGAGGGCGATCTGCTCAAGCTCCTGCGCGATGTCGAGCAGCGGGTCCGTCCGGCCGAGCTGGCCGAGCACCTCGTCGCAGGCCTTCTTCAGGATCTTCGCGCGCGGGTCGTAGTTCTTATAGACGCGGTGGCCGAAGCCCATGAGCCGGACCCCGCTGTCTTTTTGCTTGGCGAGCTCCATGAACTCCTTCGCCGATCGCTCGCCGTCGCGGATGGACTCGAGCATGTTGATCACGGCCTCGTTGGCGCCGCCGTGCAGCGGCCCCCACAGCGCCGAGATTCCAGCGGAGACGCTAGCAAATAGGTTGGCGCCGGAGCTGCCAACGGTCCGGACCGTGCTCGTGGAGCAGTTCTGCTCGTGATCCGCGTGGAGGATCAAGAGCAGGTCCAACGCCTTAGCGATTACCGGGTTTGGCTCGTAGTCTTCGCACGGCGTCGCGAACATCATGTGCAAGATGTTCGCCGCGTAGCCGAGGTCGTTCCGCGGATACATGAACGGCTGGCCGATCGAGTGCTTGTAGCTGTAGGCCGCGATGGTCGGCATCTTCGCCAGCAAGCGGATCGCGTCGATCCAGTTCTGCTCCTTGGTTTGCGGCTCGGCCTTCTGGTAGTAGGTCGACAGCGCGCCCACAGCGGCGGCGCACACCGCCATCGGGTGGCCGGCCTTCGGCAAGCTGGCGAACAGCCGCTTCAGGTCTTCGTGGATCATCGTGTGGTAGGTCACGTCGTGCGTGAACTGCTCCAGCTGTGCTGCGCTCGGCAGCTCCTGGTGCAGCAGCAGCCACATCACCTCGACGAAGCTCGAGTGCTCCGCCAGCTCCTCGATCGGGTAGCCCCCATACCGGAGGATCCCCTGCTCGCCGTTGAGGAAGGTGATCTTGGACTCACACGAGCCGGTGTTGCCGAGGCCCGGGTCGAACGTGACCGCGTTGGTGGTCGCGCGGAGCTTGCGGATGTCGATCGCAAGCTCACCCTCAGTCCCGACCATGACCGGCAGGTCGATCTCCTGGTCTCCAATGGTCAGTTTGGCGGTCGACGGAACAGCTGAGTCGGTCATCGGCGCGGGGTCGCTGGGCAGTTCTGGGGGCGAGTTTCGAGGCGAATAGACTAGGGGGCGCCGCCCGCCTCGACCACAGGAAAAGCACCGCAGATCCCGTCATTGCCGCGCCGACAACGGCCGCCCAAGCCAGCCTGCTACAACGGCTCGTTGCCAATGGCGTATTCGCGCCAATCCTTGTAGTCGAAGTGCCACCACTCGTGCTCGTAGACCTGGAAGCCCTGAGCCTCCATCGCGCGGCGCAGAAGCTCTCGATAGTGGCGCTGACGGGAGGTCCCGCCTGGATAGTCGGGGTAGGCGCGCGCGGTGAACTCGTCATAGCCCGACGGCATCTCGATCGGCTCGCCGCTCTTCAAGTCATAGAGCGTCAAGTCGACGGCGCAGCCGCGGTTATGACGTGAGCCGCGCATCGGGTCGGCCACAAACAGCTTCAGGTGGCGTGGCGCTGCGTCCCAAAACACCTTGGTCACCCACCAGGGTCGGTAGCCGTCGAACACCTGGAGACCGACGCCGTGCTCGGCCAGCCCGCGATGGGCGCGCAACAACGCCGCCGCCGCGGGCCGCTGCAGCTTCGCGATCGGCTCGTCGTAGACCTGCGCACCGAGGAAGTTGTCCTCAGTCGCGTAGCGGATATCGAAGCGGAGCCCCGCGCCTCCGCCGAGCTGGCGGAGGTCGACGAGGTCGTGCGCGCGGCGGCCCCGCCCGAGCGCTTCGGGCAGCGGCAGGCGCCGCGCCGCTTCGACCAGCTCTGCGACCGGGCGGACCGACGGCATCCGGAACCTGCCCGCAGTCGCGCCGGGGCGCCGCTCAAAGCGCGCCCCGCCGACCAGCACTGCCGTCACCGCGCCCGCCGGGCCCCGCACAAACTGCAGCTCGTCGTCGTGATACATCCCAGGCGGAAAGCTGTAGCGGTCCCGCTCCTCTCTGTCTGGTAGATCGCGGACGAACCATTCGATAAGCACGCCGAGCCGACCCTGATCCTCGTAGACGATCAAGGTGTTGTGGTCCCACCCGTCTTCCCCGATCAGCTCGAGCAGTTCGGCCCGAGCATGCGCAGGGACCGAGTCGTCGCGCGTGTATTCGACCTTGCCGTCGTAGAGGTTGCCGTTCGAGAGGGCCGTCAGTCGCCGCGGCCCGTCGACGCCGAGCGGGTCATCAGCCACCATGGCGCCGTCCGCGGCGAGGCGCATGCGCGTACGAACGCCGATGTTTGGGTCGTAGTAGAGCTCGCCTTGGCGCTCGTACAGGTAGACCCAGTTGCTCCCGCAACGCCACCGCCCCGCCAGCGCTCGCGCCCGCGCTGCGCCGAGCGGCTCCGGATAACTCGGCGCCTGCAGCGATTCCCCGCGGCGGTTTGCGAGCGCAGCGCGCAGCGCGCGGTCGGCGATCGCCTTGGCGACGTCGTTCGTGAAGTCCTTGTTGCAGACTACGGCGACCGCGAGGCCCTGCTCAGGGAGCGCCGCCAAGGTCGACGCGTAGCCGTAGACTGCGCCGCCGTGCGAGACCTTGCGGTGCCCCTCCAGCGCCCCGACGAAGAAGCCGAGCCCACAGCCGCGACGCGCGCCTGCTGGCGGAACCCACATGCTGGCCTGGGTGTCGGCGCGGAGGACTCGCCGACGTGCATCAGGGAACCAGCTCCGCGCGAACCGCACCAAGTCCACCGTAGTGCTCCGCAGCTCAGCGGCCGGCACATAGCCAAAACGCCACGAAGGCGTGGGGATCTTGCGGCCGTCGTAGGTCCACATGACGCCGCCCGCCTCACGCGCGACCAGGTCAGGCCTCGGCATGAAGTCGCTGTCCGACAGCTCCAGCGGGTCGAGCACCAGCCGACGCACCGCGTCTTCAAACGTTGTCCCCATCGCCCGCGCGACGACCTCGCCGACGACGCCGATGCCGGGGTTCGAGTATTTGAACTCCGTGCCCGGTCGATGCACCAGCTTGGTCTCGTTCAAGCTCCGGACCGTGGCTGTCAAGCTCGGCTCGCTGGGGTCGAAGTAGTGGCCGACGGGCGACTCCCTCACGAGGCCAGCTCGGTGCCCCATCAACAGACGCAGCGTGATCGGGACCCCGTAGGGGTCCTCGGGAGCGAAGTCCGGCAGGTAGGTCTGGATCGGCTCGTCGAGATCCAACACTCCGCGCTCAACCAACGCCATCGCGGCCGTGTCCGTGAAGAGCTTGCTGATCGACGCGACCCGATGCGTCGCGACGACGGCCCGGCGGTGCGCCGGCGGGAAGCTCTGCACAGGCCGCCCGAAGTGATCCGCCCAGAGGTGCTGTTCGCCGGTCCTCGGGTCGACCTCGAGCAGCGCGATCCAAACGCCCGGGATGTCCATCTCTTGGAGCTGCCGTAACGCGTAGTCGCGCACGTCCCGCTCGAACGGCGCGAACCGCGGCGTCCTGAGCGGCGGCGGCGCGACACATGCGGCGAGCGCAACGACCAGCAACCAGTAGCGACACATGCCCGTAGCGTGCCCGCGATGTGATGGCACAGCAACGCCGGACGCGCTGCGCGCGCCCGACTTCTCCGCGACGTCGTCAGCGGCGCAGCGCCCGGGCGGCCCCTTAGACGAAGCCGACTTGCTCTTCGCCCGCGATCCGACGCTTCTTCGCCGGGTCGCCGGCGACGGGAACGTCGCCGCCTTGGATCGAGTCGACCTCGCTCAACGCGACGGCGATCCGTGAGCTCACGCCCCGGCGCTGCATCGTGATGCCGTAGAGGACCTGACACTCCGCCATCGTGCGCTTG
>JAYYEE010000444.1:0-5417 GCA_036160175.1 Planctomycetota bacterium | reverse complement strand
CGCGTTGCTGACCAAGCGCGTCGGCGACGCCGTCGCGCGCTGGGCGGCCGACGCATGTGACGACCAAGACGCGCTGCTGCTCGACGCCTGCGTCCGACACGGGCTGCTGCCGAACGACCTCGACGCCATCGAAGACGCCGCCGACCTCGTCGAAGACCTCCGCGCGCGCGGCGAGGACGCGCCGACGCCGACGCGAATCGCTGGCCTGATCGAAGCAGACGCCGCCGACCACCCGCTGTTTGAGCGCGGCGACCCGTCGCAGCCAGCGGCCGTTGTGCCGCGCCGGTTCCTCGAAGTCCTCGGCGGCGCCAGCTACGACGGCCCGCAGAGCGGCCGCCGCGCGCTCGCAGACGACCTCGCGAGCCCGCGCAACCCGCTCACCGCGCGCGTCCTGGTCAACCGCGTCTGGCACCACCTGTTCGGGCGTGGGATCGTCGCGACGCCCGATAACTTCGGCCAGCTCGGCGCAGCGCCGACCCACCCCGAGCTGCTGGACCACCTCGCGGCGCGCTTCGTCAGAGGCGGCTGGTCGATCAAGCGGCTGGTGCGCTACCTGGTGACCAGCAAGAGCTGGCAGCTCGCCGCGACGCCGCCGCCGGGCGCCGCAGCCGCCGACCCCGAGGCCGCGTGGCTGACCCACGCGCCGATCCGCCGGCTGACCGCTGAGGCCTTGCGGGACAGCTTGTTCGCGGTCGCGGGCGCGCTCGAGGAAGGGGGCGGTGGCGCCCCGTTCGGCGCCAACAGCATGACCCCTCGCCGCAGCGTCTACGTGCGCGCCAAGCGCAACGACCTCGACGCGTTCCTCGCGACGTTCGACGCGCCCACGCCGTTCGCGCCGGTCGGGGCGCGGCTGGTGACCAACGTCCCGGCGCAGTCGCTCGCCTTGCTCAACGACCCGCTCGTCTGGAATCTGGCGGCGCGCTGGGCCAGCGCGACCGCGCGCCAAGGCGACGACGCGCGCGCTGCGGATATGTTCGAGGCCGCGACCGGCCGGGCGCCGACCGCGATCGAGCGTGGCCAGCTGCTGGCATACGTCGAGGCCGCAGCGGCGGCTGCAGGCGAGCACGCAGCGCTGCTTGACGCGAGCGACGCGGCCATCGCGGCCAAGCGGCGCCAGCTCGCGGCGATCCTCGAGCCTGCGCGCGCGTCCCTGCTGGAGTCCGGCGAGACGCAGCCTGGCCCGGCGCCGACAGCAGCGTGGGACTTCGGCGAGGGCCTGCGCGATCAGGTCGGCGCGCTGCACGGCACGCTCCGCGGCTCCGCGCGCGTTGAGGACGGCGCGCTGGTGCTCGACGGCGGCGGCTGGCTCTCGACCCCCCCGCTACCAAGCCCGCTTACCGCCAAGACGCTAGAGGCGTGGGTCCAACTCGACACCCTCGACCAACGCGGCGGCGGCGTCGTGACCGTCCAAGACCTGCAGGGCGACGTGTTCGACTCGATCGTCTACGGCGAGCGCCAGCCCGCGCGCTGGATCGCCGGCTCGGACCACTTCAACCGAACCAACGACGTCGGCGGCCCCGCCGAGCGCGCCGCGTTGGACCGACCCGTCCACCTCGCGGTCGTCTACGACGGCCAGGGTGCGGTCACGATCTATCGCGACGGCAGGCCCTACGGAAGGAGCTACGAGGCGGGCGTCGCGCGGTTCGCCGCGGGCAAGGCCCAAGTGCTGATCGGCCTTCGCCACGGCGACTCGGCGGGCGGCAGAGCGCTGCGGGGCCGCGTCCGCGCGGCGCGCCTCTACGACCGCGCGCTGCGCCCCGAAGAGGTCGCAGCGTCTGGCGCAGGGCAGCCGTTCGTCAGCCGCAGCCGCGTGCTGGCGAGCCTGTCTGACGCGGCGCGAGGACGCGTGCAGCAGCTCAACGAAGAGCTCCGCGCGCTGCGCGACGAGCGGGCGAAACACACCCAGGAGGCCACCGACCGCGACCCTTGGACGCTGCTCGCGCACGCCCTCTTCAACCTGAAGGAGTTCCGATTCCTGCGATGAACGGCCTCGACGACATGATCTCACGACGCGCGCTGCTGCAGCGCTCGTCGCTGGGCTTCGGTGCGGTCGCGCTCGACGCGCTGTTCGGTCGAACCGCGGCGCAGCGGCGACCGCGCGCGCGCAACGTCATCTTCTGCTACATGTCGGGCGGGGTCTCACACGTCGACTCCTTTGACCCCAAGCCGAAGCTCCGCGAGCTCCACGGCCAGCCGATGCCCGTCGCCATCGAGCGCACGCAGTTCAACAACAACGGCAAGGTGATGGCGTCGCCGTTCTCGTTCGCGCAGCACGGCGAGTCGGGGCTCTGGGTCAGCTCGATGTTCCCGCAGCTCGCGACCGTCGCAGACGAGCTGTCGGTCATCCGCTCGATGACCAGCCCGTTCAGCGAGCACGCGCAGGGCAACTTCTTGATGCACACGGGCTTCCCGTTCATCGGCCACCCGAGCGCCGGCGCCTGGATCCACTACGGCCTCGGCAGCGAGAACCAGAACCTGCCGGGCTTCGTCGTCCTACAGTCGGGCGGCGCAGTGCCGCCGCACGGCGGCGTCGGCCTGTTCAGCAGCGGCTTCCTGCCAGCGCACCACCAGGGGAGCGTGCTGGTCGCAGACAAGGACCCGGCGGTGCGCAATATCCAGCCAGCGCTCGGGCCGCAGGCGCAAGCGCGCCACCTCGACTTGATCCGCGGGCTCGATGAGCGGTACGTCGCCGGCCGCGGCGACCGCCAGCTCGAGGCCGCGATCCGCAACTACGAGGTCGCGAGCCGCATGCAGTCGGCCGTCCCCGAGCTCTGCGACCTGTCCGACGAACCCGAGGAGGTGCGCGCGCTCTACGGGATGGACGACCCCGAGCCGTCCAAGGCCGCGTACGCGCGCCAGTGTCTGCTCGCGCGGCGGCTCGTCGAGCGCGGCGTTCGCTTCGTCGAGCTCAGCTGCATCACCAAGAACATCGGCGCCGGCGGCGCCGCCAACCCTTGGGACCAGCACAACGACCTCGAGCGCGGGCACACCGCGATGGCGTGGCAGGTCGACCAGCCGATCGCGGCCTTGATCAAGGACCTTAAGCGCCGCGGCATGCTCGACGAGACGCTGATCGTGTGGGCCGGCGAGTTCGGCCGCACGCCGTTCTCGCAAGGGTCAGACGGCCGGGACCACAACCCGTTCGGGTTCAGCGTGTTCTTCGCCGGCGGCGGCTGCCGCGCCGGGAGCGTCTACGGCGCGACGGACGAGCTGGGCTATCGCGCCGTCGAGGACGTCTGCGACGTCTACGACATGTGGGCGACGGTGCTGCACCTCATGGGCCTCGACCACGAGGCGTTGACCTACCGATACGGCGGCCGCGACGTGCGCCTCACCGACGTCCACGGCGACGTGATCCGCGGCGTGCTCGGCTAACGCTGCTGGAGCAGCAGCGTCAGCTTGACGCAGCGCCGCAGCGACCCTCGCCAAGACAGAGAGCAGCCCGCCTGTCGAAAGCGCTCCAGCTGGTCAGCTGCCCGGAACCACCAGCGCTGAGCAGGGGCTCACGCCGCCCCAGCGGTGGGCCTGGACGCAGAACTTGAACTTCGCGCCGGGCGGCATCGGCAGCTGGAACGCGGTCTCCGCGCCGCAGTCGACCGCGCCCGTCTTACCGGACACCTGCTCCTCGAAGTAGATCGAGTATCCCTCAGCGCCGTCGACCTTCTGCCACGTCACCTTCGCGACGCCGCCTTCGACGACGCACGCGACCTTGGGGCGCGTGAGCGGCGGCGCTGCTGCCGCGGCGGCGCCATCGGGCCACCCGATCGACTCGAGCTCAGCCGAGATCGCGCGCGCGATCAAGCCAGGCCCGATGCCTGAAGGGTGGATCCAGTCGGTGAAGGACAGGTCGCTCGCGGCGGCCCCTTCACGGAGAGGCTGGTCCGCCTCGAACCGCTCGATGACCGCCGTCCCGTCTACGCTAGGGACGTCGGTTGCGGCCACTACCGCGCGCGTGACCTCGAGGTACTGCGCCCCGGTCGGGAAGCGCGCGATCGTCTTCGCCGGGAACGCGGGCAACACGACCAGCGGCTGCGCGCCCGCCGCACGAACGGTCTCGATCAACGCGGTCAGGTTCGCGCGGTACGCTTCGAGCGGGACGCGCAGCAGCGGCGGCGCCGCGCCGTCTTGGTAGTCGCTGACTAGCTGCGACGGATCACGGTGACGGCTAGACCACATCGCGCGCTTGCCGAGCTCGGCGAGGCGGGAGGTCACGCCGTGCTTGGTCACGCGCCCCCACTCCGCGTCGGTGCGCAGCCAGGCCGGCAGGTAGTCGTTCCACGCACCGCAGTAGAGCACGACGAGGTCTGGCTGCAGCTCGTCGGCGCGCTGGCGGAGCAGCACCAGGTCCTGGTACGTCGAGTAGCCCGGCAGCGCCAGCAGCACGGCCCGGGCCTTCCGCTGCAAGCGGCTCTCGCTCAGCGTCCGCGCGAGCACGACGCCGTAGGTCTCGTCGTAGCGCACGCCCGTGCCGAACGTGCACGAGTCGCCGACGCACAGGATCCGAAGCTCGCCCTCGGGCGCTGGCTCGTCGGGCCACCAGCCGCGCAGCCCGACCTCGTTGACCTCAAACTTCTCGCAGGTCGGGCTGAGCCGCCAGAGTCGGTCAGGGTCCTCAACAAACAGCTCGCCGTCGAACGTCGCGCTGACGAACTGGCACTTAAGGCTCGGGATCCCCAGCGCGCGCAGCGCCACCTCGGCGGTCAGCAAGCACAGCGCGACGACGACGCACATCAGCAGCAGTTTCTTGCCGACCCTCGCCTCGCGCTGGATGCCGTCTGCCACTTGCCCGCGCTCCATGCCGTCTGTCACTCTCCGCGTGGTCGGAACAACCGGAAGGGCACGCCGAGCCGGCTCAGCGTGAACATCGCCGCGGCCTTGACGTTGATCAGGCCGTAACGAACCGACGGCAGGAACGCGATCGACGACGCCTCCTTGAAGTACTTCACGGGCATCGGACCGTCGGCGACCACGAAGCCGTGGCGGATCGCTTGGGCGAGGAACTGCGCGTCGAAGCCGAACGCGTCGCTGTCGGATTCGAAGTCGACCTTCTCTAGCACCTCGCGTCGGTACGCGCGGAAGCCGGAGTGGAACTCCCCGAGGTTCGTCCCGTAGACGAGGTTCAGCATGATCGTCAGCATCCGGTTGGACAGGTACTTCCACGCCGGCATGCCGCCCTTGAGCGCCTCGCGCCGAGAGCGAATTCGGTTGCCGAGGATGACGTCGCAGACGCCCTCGCGCAGAAAGCCCACGTAGTGCGGCACCAGCTTTGGGTCGTATTGATAGTCAGGGTGCAGCATCACCACGATGTCGGCGCCCCGCGCGAGCGCTTCGCGGTAGAGCATCTTCTGGTTGCCGCCGTAGCCGAGGTTCTGCGGCGTCACCAGCACGTCGAGCCCGAGCTGTCGCGCGACCTCGAC
>JAYYEE010000443.1:0-5442 GCA_036160175.1 Planctomycetota bacterium | reverse complement strand
CGAGCACGACCCACTGATAGAACACGCCGAGCCCCTCCAGGGCAGCAGAGCTCGGGATCGTGATCGTGCGGCTGCCCGCGCCCGCGGCGTCGGTGAACGCCGTGTCCGTGGCGTCAGGCGAGACCAACAGGTCACAGCCTGCCGTGCCAGGCAGCGTCGCCGGCAGCAAGCCGCCGGCGTAGGTCTGGTCTGAGAGCCCTTGCACCAACACCACGAGCGATGAGGGCAGCGCGTTCGCGAGCTCGACGTCGAAGCTAGAGCCTAGCACCGGGCGGCCGGTGTTGCCGATCTGCGGGACTTGGTAGTCCGGCGTGCAGTTGATGACATAGGACGGCCGCAGCACCTGCAGCGCCCACGGACTCGAGCTGCTCGCGCGCGTATAAGCCACGTTGAAGCTCCCTAGCTGCACCTCGGGGACGTAGACGTCGAGCCCGGTCGTGTCGATACCGATGAAGCAGGAGCCCGAGACGGTCACCGGGCTCGCGAATGTGGCCTGGTAGAAGCCGAGCGCGCCTCCGATCGTGATCGTCGTCGTCGCGACCGGCGCAGCCGACGGGGTGTTGCCGGAGAAGATCCACGCGGGCACCGTCACGGCGCCGCCGGTCGTCGAGGAAGTGTAGACCTCGAAGCCCTCGATCTGCTCAGTGCCCGAGATCCCGGCCCGCATCACCAGCTGGCTGGCGCTCGTCTGGTTGGCCAGGGGGCCGCCAGCCGGGTTCCACTGCTGGCACGGCGGGGCAGGGATCGCCACCGAGCTGCTGCAGCCCGCGCCGAACGGCGCGAAGCTCGCGAAGGTCGCGGTAGACCCAGTCCCGCCTGTGACCACGAGCCCGTAGTCCGCGTCCACGGCGGGCGTCTCGACGTGGTTGTCCTGCACGATCGCCGAGGCGATGACCTCGACGTTCCAGGTGCCGGCGACCGGATTCGGGACGAACACGCTCTCCAGCGAGTTAACGGTGTCCTCCGCGCCGCCTGCGGCGGACCACACGCCGTTCTCAAGGTTGCGGTTCCCCCAGTAGACGACGCCCGTCGGCGACGTAACGCGCAACGAGAGGTTGTTGACCAGGTGCTGCGCAGCCGACGGGTTGGCGGCTGGCTCGCTCCAGTTCAGGCACGCCTTGAACGCGGGCTCGAACGGCCCCACCACGATCGGGTGCGAGCGGACCTGCCCCTGCTGCAGGACGTCGGTCTCGTCGATGATGTAGGTCTTCGCGCGCATGTCCCACAGCTTTCGCAGGTCCGGGAAGCCCCACCCCTGGTGCTCGCGCCGGTTGTCGCTGCTCGAGCCAGTGAAGGAATACTGCGCCGCGCTCACGACCTGCAGCGCCTTCAGGGTCGGAAAGTGCGGGCGGTTTTGGTGCGACGTGCCCCCAGGGACCCGCAGCTGGTTGCCGAACGGGCCGAAGCCCGGCGACACCTCGTCCGTGAACATCTGGATCGCGATCACGTTGTGACCCGCGACCATCGGGGTCGCGCCGGACGTGCCGCCGAAGTTCGAATACCAGCTGTTGTTGGAGTAGCCAGAGCCGCCGGTGCGGTCCGACGTGCCAATGCTGTCGTAGTAGGCGCACAGCGTCGGCTTGATGCGCCCGTCCGAAGCTGGCCCCGTCGACGCGTTGCCGGCCTGCCAGGAGTCGTCGGCGGGGTTGCTGTTGTTGTTGTGGTCCACGCCGCCGATCGAGAAGACGTTCTTGGCCCACGCCTCGGGGCGCGAGTCCTGGTTGCCAGCGTTCGACTGCGACTGGGTCCAGACGATGTCGTGATCGAAGACGATGTCATCCGCGCTCGCTGAGGTCGCGGTGTAGAAGAACGTGCGCGAGCCGCCCCACGACGCGGTTGTGTGGCTGACGTTGTGGATGTTGACTAGGTCGTCGACGACCTGGTAGCGCGAGCCCTGCACCGAGCCGTAGTTCGTGTAGAACTTGCCCGCGTCGGGCGCCATGCCGCGGACCGCAGGGTTCGAGCTCCCGTTGCCGAAGACGATCCCTGCGGTGCAGTGTCCGTGCGACTGCGCGTTGCCGCTACTGCGCACGTTGGTGACCGAGCCGGTGAAGTCGGGGTGGCTCGCCTCGACGCCTTCGTAGATGTGCGCGTTGACGCCAGCGCCGGTGTAGCCGGCTTGGCTCTGGATGTAATTGCCGCCGCCTTGGATGCGGGCGTTGTCCATGTCCTCTTCTGGGGCCGACCACGCGTTGATCCACAGCACTTGGTCGAGCGCGGCGACCTGCGCCAACTGTGGGCCAGTCAGCGCTACCGTGATCAGCAGCCCGCCCTCTTGCAGGTCCTCGACGACGCCGCCGAGCGCCTGCACCCCGCGGGCCAACGCAGGCTTGTCGGTGCGCTTATTCGCGACCACGACGTCGAACTTGCGCGGCGTTTGTTGCTGCAGCGCGCCACCATCGATCAACGCCGGGTCGAGGCGATACGCAGGGTGATACGCGCCGACCCAACGAACCGAGGGAGCGCGCCGCAACCCGGCGGCGCCCGATCGCCCGATGCGGACCACGTACGAATCTTGCGGCAGGTAGCTCACGATCTCACCGCCCAGCGCAGCGATCATGTCGCGGCCCGCCTGGGTCGGAGCGCCGACAAACTGGACGACCTGAAGGCGCTGCGAGGACGTGCTGCGGAGCAGCAGCGGCACTTCGGGCTGGGTTATGGTCGGGTCGAAGCTCCCGTAGCGAAGCATGAGGCTGCTGGCCGCGTCCTGGGTCGGAGATTGCGCCGGCAAGCAAGCGGCGGCTGCGCAGGCGAGGGTGGCGGCCCGTGAGAAAGAGGTGGTCATGGTCAGTTTGGCGTGCTGGCGCCGTCGGGGCCGACGGCGCAGCGCTCAGAAGTGTAGCAGGCGCCAACGGTCGCGTTCGCGCAGGAGGCCCAGGGAGATGCTGGCGACGCGAAACTTCGCTGCCAACGGCGACACGGCGCGTCCTCAGCGACCCAGACCGGGACGAAGGCTCCCGGACCTGCTATCACAGTCGACTCAACCACCATGGCAAAGCTCCCGATCCTCGAGTTCGTCACCCGCAACTACCAGAACTTCAACGCCCGCGCGACGCGCGACGCGCTGTTCGCCTACTGGGAGCACATCCAGAAGGGCGGGCGGATGTATTGGGCGGTCGCAGGCGCGATGTCTTCGGCGCAGTTGGGCATCACGTTGGCGCCTGCGATCCGCGCAGGCCTCATCCACGGCATGTCGGTCACCGGCGCCAACCTAGAGGAGTCGCTCTTCCGGCTCGTCGCGCACGATCACTACAAGGACTTCCCTGACTACCGCTACTTCACCAAGCAGGACGACACGCGCATCCTCGACCAGCGCATGCGCCGGGTCACAGACACCAGCATCCCCGAAGACGAGGCGTTCCGCGCGGTCGAGAAGGTCCTCGTACCGATGTGGAAGCGCGCGACGGAGGACGGCGAGCGCCGCTACTGGCACGAGTACTTCTACGAGCTGATCCAGCGCATCCCAAAGAGCAAGCACCGCGGCAAGGCCGATGAATGCTGGCTGCTCGCTGCGGCGCGGGCGAAGCTCCCGATGGTCGTTCCGGGCCACGAGGACTCGACCTTCGGCAACATCTTCGCGGGCCACGTGAAGTTCGGAGAGTGCAGCGCGAGCATCGTCAAGTCCGGGATCGAGTACATGGCCGGGCTCTACGACGACTACAAAGACCTCGCCAAGGGCAAGGGCGTCGGGTTCTTCCAGATCGGCGGCGGCATCGCCGGCGACTTCCCGATCTGCGTCGTCCCGTCCATCAAATCCGACCTAGAGCAGCGCGCCAAACCGTGGGCTTACTTCTGCCAGATCAGCGACTCGACGACGTCCTACGGCTCATATTCGGGCGCGACGCCGAACGAGAAGATCACCTGGGACAAGCTGACCGAGAAGACGCCGATGTTCGTGATCGAGTCCGACGCGACGATCGTCGCGCCGCTGCTGCTCAGCGCGCTGCTCGAGTGCAAAGCCCACCCCGAGGCCGCCGACCGAATGATCGCCGCGGCGAAGAAGACGCAGCGGCAGCGCTTGGCGCGGCGGCGCTGAGCAGCCGCGGCGCGGCCTAACGGCCGCCGCGGGCGGACTCCGGCGCGCAACGCGCGCCCGCGTCAGGACGCGGCGCCGACACGGCGAAGGCCTACTTCGCCGCTTCCGGCAGCGGCCGAACGGCGATGTCCTTAAAGTGCACCTCCGAACCTGGGTCGTGGCACTGCAACGCGAACGTCCCGCGATCGATGAGGCGCCCCTTAAAGCCAGCCTCGCGCTTCACGTCTTCCGGCTCGGTGTAGTCCACGGTCACCTTGCCGTCGACCTTGATCGTGACGTGCTTGCCGACGACGCGCACCTCCATGAGGAACCACTTGTCGTCCTTAGCTGGCGCAACCTTGACGTCATCGACAGCGTAGAGGCCGCCAGTGCGCCGCCAGTCGCCCTGCGTGTTGTTGACCTGCACTTCGTAGCCACGCTCAGGCCATCCGCCCTTTTGAAAGCGGGTATGGAAGTAGATGCCCGAGTTCGCGTTCTTCCGGGTCATCACCATCGCGCGCAGCTCGAAGTTCTTGAAGTCGTGGTGGTAGACGGGGCCGTCGTAGAAGACGTGGGCGCGCTGCCCCTTCACGACGATGGCGCCCTTCTCGACGCGCACCGACTCGGGGTTCTCGTTGACCTTCCAACCAGTCAAGTCCTTGCCGTTGAACAGCGACGCGTAGCCGCCGCCGTCGCCGAGTTCACGCAAGCGCAGGTTGCGCCACGCGACCCGCCACTTGGGGTCACCGCCGACGCTGTGAACCTGCAGACCGATGAAGCCAGCCGGAGAGAAGCTGTCGACGACGTCCGCTACCTGCACGTCGTTGACCCAGGTGCGGAGCGAAGACCCGCGGCAGACCACGCGATAGCGGTTCCACTTCCCCTTTTGGAATGCCGCGCGCCGCGCCGGATCCGAGCGGTCCTTGCTTAACCAACCACGTCGCGCTTCGTCGTAGATGAAGCCCGCGTGCCCATTGGTAGAGACCTCTACTTGGTAGCCGTGCACGCGCCCCTTCTTATGCGACGCAAACGAGTGGCTGCGGATCTGGACGCCGGAGTTGAGCTGGTCGTCGAACAACTTGACGTCGAACTCCAGCTCGAAGTCGCCGTAGAACTTGTCGCTGCATAAGAACGAGTTCGGGCTGCCCTTGACGGTCGTCCCCACGATGGCCCCGTCCTCGACGGCGTAGGTGGCGGTGCCGTTGCGCTGCGTCCACCCGTCCAGGGTCTTCCCATCGAACAGAGACGTCCATCCGTCACCCTGCGCCGAGAGCGACGACGAGAGGGCGAACAAGAGGACGCAAGAAAAATAGGTGAGGTGCGGTCGGAGCATGGACGTTCTTCGCGAGAGGCTGCGACTCACGATCGCGTTTGTGACGCCACGGTCAAGTGGGAGGCGCCGCCGCAGATACGGCGAACGGCATGTG
>JAYYEE010000442.1:0-31863 GCA_036160175.1 Planctomycetota bacterium | reverse complement strand
CTCCCCACGCGCCGCGCGGGCGAGCCACGCCGTGCGCGACGCCGGCGCCGCGCGCGGCGGCGGCCGCGCCGTCATCCGCGAGGCCAGCCGCTTGCTGCTCGACACCCTGCGCGGCGTCCCGGACTTCGCCTGGGCGCTCGTGCTGCTCACGATCTTCGGCCCGACAGCGGTGACTGCCGCGCTCGCGATCGCGGTCAACGTGACCGGCATCCTCGGCAAAATCCTGAGCGAGCTCTATGACGGCGCGGCGCGCCAGCAGAGCGACGCACTCCGCGGCTGCGGCGCGAACCGGCTGCAGGTGCTGCTCTACGGGATCCAGCCGATCGCCGGTCGCGGCATCCTGTCGTTCGTCTTGATGCGCTTCGAGTGCGCCGTGCGCAACGCGTCGGTCATCGGCGCGGTCTGCGGCGGCGGCCTCGGCGGCGCGATCCTGCAGGAGCTCGGCTACGACAACAAGCAGCGCGCGGTCACGATGCTGCTCGCCGCGCTCGCCTTGACCGTCGGCGCGGACCTCGCGAGCAACGCCGTGCGCAGGCTGCTCCGTCGAGAGCGGACGAGCACCCTCCCTCAGGCCCGCCGCCGCCGACAGCTCGTCGCGCTGGGTTTGCTCAGCGCGGTCGCGCTCAGCCTGTATCAGCTCTGGACGCCGATCGCCGGGCTCGGCGACGAGTTCGCGAGGCTGGACCTGCGCTTCCTGCGCGAACACTACGGCCGGCTGCTGCTGCCAGATCTGGGCGTCGAGACCCTGATCGACGCGCTACGAGGCGCCGTCGTGCCGCTCGCGTTGGCGGTGCTCGCGACGACCGCGGCCTGCGCACTCGCTGCGTGCATGGCGTGGTCCGGGTCGACGACGTTCCAGCTATACAGCCAGCGCTTCCTCCCTGAGCGAGCCGGGGCCTGGCGCCGCCTGCGCCGCGGCGCGCTCGTCGGCGTGACGCGGCTGGGCGCCACCATCCTGCGCGGGGTGCCCGAGGTCGCGTGGGTCTGGATGCTGTCGCTGTTCTTCCTCACGGGCGTCGAGGCCGCCGTCGGCGCGATGCTGCTGCACAGCGCCGGGATCCTGGCGCGCGTGTTCACCGAGACCATCGACAACGTCCCCTACCAGCAGCTCGAGCACGCGGGCGCGCCGCGCCGCAGCGCGGCCTTTGTCTACGGGGCGCTGCCGCGGAGCCGGAACGAGTGGCGCAGTTACGCGCTGTTCCAGTTCGAGTCCAACGTGCGCGCAGGCGTCGTGCTGGGCATCGTCGGCGTCGGCGGCATCGGCTACCTGTTCCGGAGCTCGCTTGCCAACGGCGCGATGGGGCGCGCGTCGACGTTCCTGCTGACGACCGTCGTGTTGACGGTCACGATCGATCGGATCTCGCGACGCCTGCAACGCGGCCCACGTTGCTGACCAACGTCAGTCGGCGGCGGGCTCGACGACGATCAGGGCGTCGCCCTGGTCCACGGTCGCGCCAGCCTTGGTCGACACCGACTGCACGACGCCCGCGATGCCCGCCGAGAGCTTGTGCTCCATCTTCATCGCCGAGACCACGGCCAGCGTCTGCTCGGCGTCGACCTGGTCGCCTGGCTTGCAAGACACCTCGAGCACGGTGCCGGTCATCGGCGCGCGCACGGTGCCGTCGCCGCCTGCGCCGCCCGCGCCGCCGCGGCGCTGCGGGGCCTCGAGCGCGTGGGTGCGGCCGTCGACGCGGACCATGTAGGACTGCTGGGAGCCAGCGCCGTAGGCGACGCCGCCCTTGCCGCCCTCGCCGAGCTGCTGCAGGCGCACGCCGCCGTCGGGCAACGCGCGCGCGTCATACTCGTAGACGTGCTCGCCGACGCGCACGCGGAACCGGTCACCTTCGACGCGCTCGACCTGGACCGAGACGGCCTCGCCGTCGCGCACGAACTCGCGGGAGAGCTTCATCGCGTCACCTCGAAGAGTCGGAAGCCGCTGAGGTCCTGCCACACCTGCGTCGACCCCGCGCCGGCCGAGCCGACGCCCGCGCTCGCGGTGCCACCGCCGCCGCTCGAGCGCTGCAGCGCCTGGCAGAGCGCGGCGGCGGCCAGCGCGTGATCGTCCGGCGCGTCTGACGGGCCCGCGGCCAGCTCCGGCCGCTTGGACAGCATGTCGGTGTGGATCGCCGCGGTGCGGAACGCCTCGTCGTCGACGACGCGCCGCAGGAAGTCGACGTTGGTCGGGATGCCGAGGTACGCCGTGTTCTTCAGCGCCTCGCTCAGCCGGTCACACGCCGTCGCGCGGTCCGGACCCCAGACCACCAGCTTGGCGAGCATCGAGTCGTAGAACGGCGGCACCTCCCAGCCCGAGTAGACGCCGCTGTCGACGCGCACGCCCGGGCCGCTCGGCTCGTGCACCAGCTCGAGAAGACCCGCCGCCGGGATGTAGCCCTGCTCGGGCGACTCCGCGCAGATGCGCGCCTCGATCGAGTGGCCGCGCGGCGTCAGGTCCTTACCGGCGAGCGCGTCGGCGAGCTTGCCGCCGGCGGCGATGTGCAGCTGCAGGTGCACGAGGTCGACGCCGGTGACGAACTCGGTGACCGGGTGCTCGACCTGCAGGCGCGTGTTGACCTCGCGGAAGTAGACGCTGCCGTCGTCGTCGACGAGGACCTCGCAGGTGCCCGCGTTGTCGTAGCCTACGCGCGCGGCGCGCGCGACGGCCGCGTCGCCCATCGCCTTGCGCAGGTCTTCGCCGACCACCGCCGACGGCGCCTCTTCGAGCACCTTTTGGTGACGCCGCTGCACCGAGCACTCCCGCTCGTGCAGCGAGACCGCTGCGCCGTGCTGGTCGGCGACGAACTGGATCTCGATGTGGCGCGCCGGGAACACCGCGCGCTCGACGATCATGCGGTCGTCGCCGAACGACTCTTTGGCCTCGCGGCGACCCGCGGCGATCGCGTCCGCGAGGTCGTCCTCGCGCTCGACGCGGCGCATGCCGCGGCCGCCGCCGCCGGCGCTCGCCTTGACCATGACCGGCATGCCGATCTGCTTGGCGACCTTGATGAGCTCTTCGTCGCCGAGGTCCTGCTCCGTTCCGGGGATCACCGGCACGCCCGCAGCGATCGCCTCCTCGCGCGCGGCCTTCTTGCCCCCCAGCCGGTCCATCGCGTCGGCGTTGGGACCGATGAACACCAGCCCGGCGTCCTCGACGGCGCGCGCGAACGCGCTGTTCTCGCTCAAGAAGCCGTAGCCGGGGTGGATCGCCTCGGCGCCGGTGTCCTTGGCGGCCGCCAGGACCTTGTCGATGTCGAGGTAGCTCTCGGCCGCGGTGTTGCCGCCGAGGGACACCGCGTGGTCGGCCGCGAGCACGTGGGCGCATCGAGCGTCGACATCGCTGTGCACGGCGACCGACTCGATGCCGAGCTCACGCAGTCCGCGCATCACGCGCAGCGCGATCTCGCCGCGGTTGGCGACCAACACGCGCTGGAAAGAGGTTGGGGGTGCCATCGAGGCAAGCAAGATAGCGCCCCGGCCGGAGCGCGCCGACTATTTGTCGGCGCGGCGCAGCGGAAGACGCGGCTTTTGCTGCCGCAGCGCCTAGGCCCTATACCAGCGACATGTCCGGCGCGAACCACGGCCCCGTCACCACCGAACTCACGCGACGCCTGGAGGCTGCGCTCGCGCCGCTGCACCTCGAGCTGCGGAACGACAGCGACCAGCACGCCGGCCACGCGGGGCACGACGGCTCGGGCGAGAGCCACTTCGCGCTGACCGTGGTCAGCCGCGCGTTCGATGGGCTGAACCGCGTGCAGCGCCAACGGCTGGTCTTCCGCGCGGTCGGGGACCTGATGCACGACAAGGTGCACGCGCTGCAGATCCAGGCGAAGACGCCCGACGAAGCTTGAGGTCCTCGCGGCGCGCACTTTCGGCGCAGAGGACCGTGACCTACGTTGCTCGCATGGCCGACCCAGCCGAACCCTCCGAACCAGGCTCGCGCGAGCCCGAGATCGAGCTGCTCGGCAAGCTCGCCCGCGCGGGGCTGTTCGTCATCCGGGTCGTGTTCCTCGTGGCGGGCGTAACGGCCGTGCTTTACGGCCTCAAGCGCACCTTCGTCGAAGGCGACGGCTGGGCGTGGGGCGACTTCGCTTGGCGCGCCACGCCGTCAGCCAGCGGCGCCGTGTGGCTCACGCTCGGCCTGCCGCTCGCCGCGCCAGCCAGCGTCATGCTCGACCGCGGCTGGGCGCGGCTCGCGCTGCTCCTCACCTCGGCGGCCCTGTGGGTCGGGCCCGCCGCGCTCGGAGACGACAGCGACTACGGCTACATCCTGCGGCTGTTCGCCACGCTGGTCGCGTTCTTGTGCCTGTTCGTCTGGCGTACGCTGTGGCGACTGACCGACACGGGGTTGCCCCGCGCCGCTGACGGGCCGACGCTATAGCCCTACCCCTCCGACCCCGCTCCGACATGCCGAACCCCACCGGGCTCCACCTCCGGCCGCTCGCGGCCGCAGCGCTCGCCGTCTCCGCGTCGATCTCGGCGCAGTGCCCGCCGGGCGCCACGATGCCGCGCGATCTCCAGCTGGAGACGACGCTGCCAGCGACCGGCCCGGCGATGACGCGGCGCCAGACCGGCGTCCGCGCGCTGGAGAGCGGCGCCCCAGCCGACGCCCGACCTCACCTGCTCGCGGCCCTCGAGTACCACCCGTCGGCAGCGGCGCTGCTGCTCGACCTGGTCTGCGCCTGCGCCGACGACCCGGACCTGATGGAGCAATGGGCCGAGCGCTACGTGCGCGCGGCGACCGACGAGCGCGGCCGGATGAAGCGCGACAGCGCCGTGCGCAAGCGGCTCGCCGCCGTCGACGGCGCGATGGACGCGATCAAGCCGGCGCAGGCCCTCACGAAGAAGCGGTTCGCCGCGGTCACTGAGCTCGCGCGCTACATCACCAAGCAGAAGACCAAGGGCAAGTCGCTCGCGAGCCGCGCGCTGCTCGTTCGCTGGGCGAGCGAGCTCTTGCTCGCGGTCGGCGAGGGCGCGCCCAACGCGCTCGGCAAGGTCGCCGACGGCGTGGGCGCGCACCAAGCGAAGTACGAGCCCGACTACGAGCTCGTCTATGCGGCGCTGGCGAAGGTCATGCGCACGCCGCTGCCGGTCGCAGACGAGGACGGCAGCGCGCCGATCACCGGCGGCGCTGGCGACGGCGCCGAGATCAACGACCGCCGGATCCGCGCTGCCCGCATCCTGCTCGGCCTCTCTCGGCAAGTCCGCTTCAAGGACCTGCAGGGCGTGCGCCCAGGCGGGCCCGGCAAGCTCGGAGAAGAGGCGCGGCAGCTGCTCGAGGCCGAGCGCAAGGTCGACGTCGAGAACGGCAAGGTCTGGACCATCGCCGAGCTCGAGGACATGACGCTCGACGAGTCGCTGCGCTTCACCGAGGAGCACCGCGACTGGCACAACCCGGGCATCGCGCTCAGCCCCAACGGCCTCTACCGCGTGGAGACGATCTGCGGGCACGGCACGCTGCTCGGCACCGCGAAGACCATCGAGCTGCACCACCGGCGCCTCGCGAACCACTACGGCAAGGACCCGTTCGACGGGCGCCGCGGCGTCGCGCGCATCGTGCCCGAGGTCGACGACCTCGAGACGGAGGGCGCGCCCTACTGGTGGGCCGCCGGATTCCAGTCCGGTGACCGCACCACGGTGCGCTTCTCATGGGGCACGATCCCGGGCCTCGGCCGCACGCTCACGCACGAGCTCACGCACCGCTTCGACGGCGTGATCCGCCCGTTCTTGCCGGCGTGGTACGTCGAAGGCCACGCCGACTGGACGGGCGCGCACTACGCGAAGATGGCCGACGAGGACTTCGTCGGCGACATGCTCCGCATCGGCACGCCCGCGCACACCTTCTACAAGGGCTACGGCGGCAAGAGGAAGTTCGAGCGGCTGCTCAAGGGCGACGTCGACGACTACCGCGACAACTACTTCGCCGGCTACTCGCTCTACACCTTCCTCAAGACCTACCCGCCCAAGGCGCCGCGCTACGCGGGCGCGCTCGACAAGTTCGAGCGCAACGCGCGCGCGGGCCAGCGAGACCCGCTCGGCTACTTCGTCGCGTCGTTCTGTGACGGCGAAGACGGGCGCCCAGAAGACCTCGACGGCCTCTTCGAGGACTGGCGCGGGTTCGTGCGCGGCTGCTACGACTGGCTCGACCGCAAGCGAGAGGACAACCGCTGGATCCGCGACTACCGCCACAACCCAGGCAAGGGCGACAAGGCGCCGCTGGTCATGGACGAGCCGACGTGGTCGTGGGGCCGAAACCGCGCTGAGCCCTACTACGGGCAAGAGCACGCCGCGCAGGCGGCGCTGCTGCTCCAGGAGGTCGGAGACCTCGGCGCGACCGTCGCCGCCGGCGTCTGGTCGTTGACGGCGGACGGCTGGCGACCCGAGGTCGCGCGCGCGCTCAGCGCTGCGCTCGGCGCCAGCAAGGAGCAAGAGGCCAGCAAGGCCTTCTCGACGCTGGCCAACGCGCACTTCCCGGAGCTGCCCGCAGCGGACGGCGGCGCGCTGCTCGCTAAGCTCCCCAAGACGAGCGGGCTCCTCGACGCCCTCGCAGAGCGCGCCGCCGCGCTGCGGGCTGCAGGCCACGGCAAGGCGTGCGCCGCGACCGCCCGCGAGCACGCCGCGCTCCGCAAGCTGTTCGGATTGCCGCCGGGCCCGCACGCGTCCCCTGACGCGCCGACGCGCGTCCCCCGCCACCTCGGCGGCGCAGGCTTCGACGAGAGCGGGCTAACCAGCTACGAAGACCGGCGGCGCAAGGGCCTCTGGTACGTCACGCCGACGGGCGACCTGCACGTCGGCCGCGAGAAGCCGCGCGAAGCCACCGGCGTGCTCGACCGCCGCGCGCAGCAACGACACGCGTTCGCGCACACGGTCAACTGGATCGACCCCGGCCACTACGTGCTCCGCGGTCGCGTCCACTGGACGACCTCCTACGTCTCAGGCGCGATCGTGTTCGGCTACACCCGCCGCGACCGCAACGTCCGGCTCGGCTTCTCCGCGGGGGACTTCCAGTACGCCATTGGCAAGAGCGAGACCAACGGCCGCAAAGGCCGCGTCCGGCTGTCGCTCGCAGGCCTCTGGGAGCGCGACGGCAACCTGCCAGATGGGCGGAGGTCGCAGACGGTCGAGATCCCCGAGGAGCAGAACTGGTTCGAATACGAGCTGGTGGTGCGCGGCCCGCGCGTCGACGTTCGCGTCAACGGGGAGTCGATCATGAACTACGGCGTGCATGACGGGACGCCGATCGAAGGCTACGTCGGCTTCGCGACGTCGACGGGCGCCCTCCGCGTGCAGCAGCCGACGGTCCAGCGCCTCGACGACGAGATCAGCCCGCCGGTCTACGGACTCGACGTCACGAAGCAGCCCCGCGTGGACCTCGACAGCCTCGTGCACCTGCAGGCCAAGGGCATCCCAGTCGGCGCCGACGGCACGCTCGTGCTGTGGCTGCCCAAGGTCGACGAGGGCTCACCAGCGCAGAAGCTCGGCCGCGCGATCCGCCCGCTGAGCCGGATCCTGCAGCACCCGCTCGAGTATCCGCAGCGCTGGGTGCTCGCTTGGCCCAAGGGGATGGAGAAGAAGGCGCGAGACGCTGTGCTCGCGGACCTCGCGGACCTTCGCAAGGAACCCATGGACGTCGTCGAACACGACGTCGGCATGCCGTTCGAGGGCCCCTACTGCTGGGTCATCTTCCTGGACAGCCAAGGCGTGATGCGCGCCGCCGCCGAGAGCGTAGACCCACGCTTGCACTCCAAAGTGCAGACGTGGTCCCGCAAGTTCCGGCGTCGACGCTAGCGCGGCGGCCCAGGCGGCATCCGTCCGCCCTGCTCGTCGGCGCATAGCTGCTGCCAGAACGCGCGGCGACGCGGCGACGCGACGGGCCCGAACTGCGGCTGCCGCGGCGGCGCCGCGCGCGCCTCTTCGTAGATCGCCTCGATCGCGTCGACGTGCGCGGCGAGGTCCGGCGGCAGCGGCGGGATCCTCGCTGCGAGCTCAGCCCACAGCCCGCCCTCGTCGATCAAGCGCCGCAGCGCCGCAGCCAGCGCCGCGGCGTCGCCGGCCGCGACCGCCAAGCCCGCGCCGCAAGCGCGCTCGGGCAGCGCGCCGAGGTCACTGGTGATGCAGGGGAGCCCGAGCTCAAAGCACTCGTCCAGCACGATGCCGAAGGTCTCCAAGCAGGTGCTCGGGAACACGCCGACGTGCGGCGCGACGGCGTGCAGCTGCTCCGGGTCAAACGCGCCGTGGAAGGTCACCGGGAGCCCGTCCGCCAACGCGGTCAGCTCGTCTCCGAACGCGTCGCTCTCGAAGCCGCCGAGCACGTGCAGCTCGGCGCGACCGCCGCGGTCTTCGTGCACCGCGCGGAACGCACGCAAGAGCACGTCGACCCCCTTGTGGCGGCCGACGCCGCCCCAGAACGCGAACCGAAGCGGCTCGCCCGGCGCGGGCGCGGGCAGGGCTGGCATCCCGGTGAAGCGCGGCCGATAGCCCAGCGGCAGCGCGCGGTAGGTCTCGCGCGCCATGCCGGTGGTCTGCGCGAGCAGGTCCGCGGTCGACTCGACCGCGACGAGCACCGCGCGCGCGAGCGACAGCTCCGCGCGGTAGCTGTCCCGATAGAGCGCGACGCCCTGGTCGAGCTCATCTGCTGACTCGTGCCCGTATTTGGGGACGCACGTCCGGCAGCTCTCCGGCGACAGCGCGCGGCCGCAAGCTTCATCGCCGTCTCGCCGCCGGAACGCGCGCGGGCAGCTGGTGTAGTAGTCGTGCAGCGTGACGACCGCGGGGACGCCGACGCGCTCGCAGATCTCCACGAGGTTGCAGGTCAGCCGCACCCAGTGATGGACGTGCACGACGCCCGGCCGGTGCTCACGCAAGAACTGCTCGAAGCGGGCCTCCACCTCCGGGTGCCACATCTTGACGTGATGGTCAAAGTAGAGGTCGTCGCGGTGCAGCCGGTGCAGCGGCAACCCCTCGATCTCGTCCTCGACCAGCTGCACCGCCGACGCGGCGTGCTTGGTGCCCGTGAACACCGCGACCTCGAGGCCGCGCGCGCGCTGACGCTGGGCCACGTCGAACGCGTACGACTCGGACCCGCCGCGGCTCTCCGGCGGGAACTGGTGGATCACGTGCAGCACGTCCATGGCGGCCCACATGCTACGCGCTGCCGCGCAACGATCGACCGTATCCGCGCCACCAAAGGCCGCATTCCCCCCTTGGCCGCGACCGCAGGGGTGCCCTAATCTGCAGTCCCCTCGACGGAACCACGATGCAAGCAACTCGACTCCTCACGTCCCTGACCGCGCTCGTCTTCCTCGCCGCCGCCGGCGCACAAGACCAAGCCGCGAGCAAGAAGCTCGACGCCGCGCGCTATGACCACTTCGGCGACGGCGTCACCGTCGGCGCCGAGCCGATGACGCTCCAGGCCGCGCTCAGCAACGCGAAGGCGCTCGACGGCAAGACCGTCCGCGTCCGCGCGCCGATCACCGGCGTCTGCCAGGTGAAGGGCTGCTGGATGAACCTGGGCAAGACCGACGAGTCCGGCAACCCGCCGCTGTTCGTGAAGTTCAAGGACTACGGGTTCTTCATGCCCAAGGACGCGACCGGCCGCGTCGCGATCGTCGAGGGCACGATGACCATGAAGCAGGAGACCGTCGCTGAGACCAAGCACTACCTCGAGGACGCCGGCAAGCACGAGGCGGCCAAGAAGGTCACCGAGGGGCGCAAGATCCTCCGCTTCATGGCGAGCGGCGACGCCATCGAGAAGCCGATCGACCTGGCGAGCTACCAGCACTTCGGCGCCGGCATCAAGCAGGGCGCAGCGCCCGCGACCTTGGACGAGGTCATGGCCGCCCCGGCCGACTTTGTCGGCAAGACGATCCGCGTGCGCGGCCCCGTGACTGGCGTCTGCCAGGTCAAGGGTTGCTGGATGAACCTCGGCGAGCCCGACCCCAAGGGCAACCCGCCGATCTTCGTCAAGTTCAAGGACTACGCGTTCTTCGTGCCGAAGGACGCTAGCGGCCGCGACGCCGTGCTCGAGGGCACGCTGGTGTTCAAGCAAGAGACCGTCGCCGAGACCAAGCACTACCTCGAAGACGCCGGCAAGCACGAAGCAGCCAAGAAGGTCACCGAGGGACGCAAGATCCTCCGCTTCATGGCGGACGGCGTCGCGATCAAGAAGGCCGCCAAGAAGTAGGCGCAGCGCGACCGCGTCAGAGGCCGGCGCGTCGCAGCCGGTCTGCGACCGCGCGCCAAGCCGGGTCTTCGGGCAGCGCCTCGACGTAGGCGACCTCGCAGCCGCTCGCAGCGATCCGGTGCAGCGCCGCGTAGAGGCCGCGCGTGAACCCAGCCACGTCGACCGGCAAGACCTCGGTGGCCCTCGCCCCCGCGGCGCCGGCCGCGTCCCCGCGGGCCAGCACCGCGAACGCCGCGTCAGAAGCCGGCAGGTCGAGCGCCCCGCTCGCGCCGCGCGCGACGGCGGTCAGGGGCATCCCTGGCGCGTAGTGCCGCTCGACGCGGCCCGGCGAGCGGCGCGCCGCGCCGTCGTCTTCATCGTCGGACGCCTCGACCACGACGAAGCCGCGCTGCTGCAGCTGCTCGCGAGAGATCCCGCCGTGGCGCAGTAGGACGAGCGCGCCGTCCCCGTCGATCGCGACGACCGTCGACTCGATGCCGACGTTCGTCGGGCCGCCGTCTATCACCGCGTCGATCCGACCGTCCAGTCGGGCGAGCACGTGCTGCGCCGTCGTCGGTGAGACCTGCGTGAACGGGTTCGCGCTCGGCGCCGCGACCGGGACCTGGGCCTCCGCGAGCAACGCGCGCGCGACCGGGTGCGCCGGCACGCGCACGCCGACCGTATCCAGCCCCCCGGTCACGACGTCGGAGACCGCGGCGCTGCGCGGCAGCACGATCGTCAACGGGCCGGGCCAGAACACGGCCGCCAGCTCTCGCGCTTGCGCGGGGACCTCGCGCGCGACCTCGCCGACCCGCTCTAAGCTGTCGACGTGCACGATGAGCGGGTTGAAGGCCGGTCGCCCCTTGGCCTCAAAGACGCGACGCACCGCCTCCTCGTCGAGCGCGTTGGCGCCGAGCCCGTAGACCGTCTCCGTCGGGAAGGCGACCAGCTTCCCGGCCCGCAGCCACGCGCCCGCGTCTCGCAGGGCCCGCGGCAGGCCGTCCAAGTCCGCGGGGTCCACCTCGACCCGAGCGGTCACGCAGCGCGGCGGCGGGCTGTCGCGATCATCGAGGCTCATGCGTGGATTCTGCGGGCTGACGCGGGACGGACTCAACCGTCGTCCGCGCCCTCATCGAGACTTCTTGGGCTGGCACCACATCCGGTACGGGTCGTCGAGGCGCTCCATCTCCGCGAGCAGCAGCGCCTCTAGCTCGGCCCGCTGCGCCGCGAAGCGCGGGTCGTCGGCTAGGTCCACCTGCGCGCGGTCGGGCTTGTTGCCAGTGAGCGCTTGGACGACGTCTACGGCGTGCTGTTCGAGCAGCTCGTCAGGGTTGTCTCCGAGGTGGAACAGCTGCGTCTTGCGGACGCGGCCGCTGAGCACGTCGTATTGGATGAGCTTCCAGTCGCCCTTTCGCACGCACCGCATCCCGGGCTTGGTGCCGCCCGCGTAGACGCCGAAGAGCACCTCCCTGGTCTGCGCGCGCTCGCCGCTCAGGACCGGGCGCATGCTGACGCCCTCCACGGTCGCCGGGGCCGCGACGCCCGCGTAGTCACAGAGCGTCGGCAGCAGGTCTAACAGGTAGACGTTCCCCTGCACGCGTTGGCCCGCGGGGACCCCGGGGCCGGCGACCACCATCGGCACCCGCCAGGTGTGCTCGTAGAGGTTCTGCTTGCCCTGCAGCCCGTGACGACCGATCGCCATCCCGTGGTCCGCGGTGTAGACGATGATCGTGTCGTCAAGCTCCCCCATCGCTTCGAGCTTCGCCAGGACGCGCCCGATCTGCGTGTCGATGTTCTCGTTGCACGCGAACTGCCGGCCGCGCTCGTTGCGGATCGTCGCCTCGTCACGACGCCGCATGACGCCTTGGACCTTGACCTCGTCGCGCAGGCCAGGGTGACCGTGGTGGAAGGGGTGCGCCGGCAGGTAGTTCTTCGGCAGGGCGGGCGCGCGATCGTCGACCGCACCCTGGGGACCCTGATTGTCAGCGCCGTAGCGCTGCAGGAGCTCATCGGGCGCCCACCTCGGATCGTGTGGGTGCGAGAAGCCGAGGTAGATCAGGAACGGGTCCTGATCGCCGCGATCATCCCGCTCGCCCAGATACTCAAGCACGCGCTCGGCGTGCCACGGCGAGCCGTTCTCGGCGTCGGCCTTGCGGCAGGTCTTGTCGTGCACGACCTTGAACTGCGCGTTCGCCGCCGGGTAGCTGTTGCCGCGCTTGCACGTCCGCATGGTGTCGTAGCCTGCGCGGTTGAAGACCGCCGCCAGCGTCTGCTCGGCGAGGTCTGGGGGGCAGTGCGGATTCTCCTTCTCGCCGCGGACCCCGCGCTTCGGCAAGTGCCAGACGGTCCGACCGCTCATGATCATGTGCCGCGAGGGCGTGCACACGGCGCCGGACCAAGAGCCCATGTGGTACGCGCCGTCGACGACGGTCCCGCGGGCCGCGAGCGCGTCGATCACCGGCGTGCGGCACGTAGACGACGGCTCGTAGATCCCGAGGTCGAAGGGCGACTGGTCGTCGACGACGATCAGCAGGATGTTTGGTCGCTCCTGGGCCGCCAGCGGCGCGGCCATGAGGGCGACGAACGAAAGGAGGCTGCGGATGTGCATGGGCGCGAGGCTTGCGGGAGAATGCCCCTCCATCGTCGCACCGCCAGCCCCATGAAGCACCCCCTCCTTGCCCTCTCGGCCCTCGCCGCGTTCTCTGCAGCGGCCGCCGCGCAGCGCCCCAACGTCGTGCTCGTCATCACCGACGACCAGGGCTACGGCGACCTCGGCGCGCACGGCAACACGAAGATCCGGACGCCGAACCTGGACGCGCTCCACGCCGAGTCGGTGCGCCTGAGCAATTACCACGTCGACCCGACGTGCTCGCCGACGCGCAGCGCGCTAATGAGCGGCCGCTACTCGACGCGCACCGGGGTATGGCACACCATCATGGGCCGCTCGCTGATGGCGACCGAAGAGACGACGTTGGCCGAGCGCTTCGCCGCCAACGGGTACCGAACGGGCATGTTCGGTAAGTGGCACCTCGGCGACAACGCGCCGTGCCGCCCGCAGGACCAGGGCTTCGAGCACGTCGTCTGGCACCACGGCGGCGGCGTCGGCCAGGGTCCGGACTACTGGGGCAACGACTACTTCGACGACACCTACGAGGTCAACGGCGCGTGGCGCGCCTTCGACGGCTACTGCACCGACGTTTGGTTCGAGCAGGCGACCGAGTTCATCACGCGTGAAGACGCGCGCCCCTTCTTCGTCTACCTGTCCACGAACGCGCCGCACGGCCCGTTTCACGTCGACCCGTCCTACTCAGATCCCTACGTGAGGGACGGCGTCAGCAAGACGATGGCGAAGTTCTACGGGATGATCACCAACATCGACGAGAACGTCGGCAAGCTGCGCAGGCTGCTGCAAGAGACGGGGCTCGCGGACAACACGGTGTTCCTGTTCACGACGGACAACGGCACGGCCGCCGGAGACCGGAAGCGCCCCAAGGAAGAGGGGACGTGGCCCGGCTACAACGCCGGCATGCGCGGCAAGAAGGGCTCGGAGTACGACGGCGGACACCGCGTGCCGTTCTTCGTGCGCTGGCCCAAGGGCGACGTCGGGGGCGGCAGGGACATCGACGCCCTGGCGGCGCACGTCGACGTGATGCCGACGCTGACCGAGCTGTGCGGGCTGACGCCAGAGCCCGCGGCTCTCGGCGACGGCGCCTCGTTCGCGGGCGCGCTGCGCGGCGCGGCGCCGGCGCCGACGTACGGCCGCACCCTGTTCGTGCACTCGCAGCGCGTAGAGCACCCGCGCAAGTGGCGGAAGTGCGCGGTCATGACCCAGCGCTGGCGACTCATCAACGGCGAGCAGCTGTTCGACATACGGCTCGACCCAGGGCAACGCGAGGACGTCGCTGGCGCGAACCCCGAAACCGTCGCGCAGCTGCGCGCCGCGTATGAGGAGTGGTGGCGATCGCTAGAGCCGACCTTCGACGACTACGTTCGCATCGACCTCGGCGGCGCCCAGGACCCGACGCACCTGATGTCCCACGACTGGCACACCGAGGACAAAGGCACGCCTTGGAACCAGAGCCACGTCCGCAGCGGCTACCTCGGCAACGGCCCGTGGGCGGTCCACGTCGTCACCGCCGGTCGGTATCGCGTGACGCTACGGCGCTGGCCAGCCGTCACCGCCCGCGCCATGGGCTGCGTCGAGGCCGCGGTCGAAGTGGGTGATACGCAAAAGCGCGCGGCCATCTCACCCAATGACCACAGCGCGACCTTCGAGCTGGCGCTTCCGGCAGGTCCAGCGATGCTCCGCACGCGCCTCAAGCGCGCCGACGGCAAAGAACACGGCGCCTACTTCGCCCAGGTGCAGCGCATCGAATAGGCGGCCGCTGCGCTCAGCGTCCGCCGAGGCGCTCCATCAAGCCGCGCGTCTGCGCGTTGTTCGGGTCCAGACGCATGGCCGCTGCGGCGCTCTTCAGGGCGCCCTGACCGTCGCCGAGCTGGGCCTGCACCTGCGCGAGCGTCAAGAACGCGGGGGCGAAGTCCGGCATCAGGTCGGCCGCTGCTTGAAGGTGGGGCTTGCTCAGCGCGAACTGCCGCCACTGCATCAACTGGCGCCCCATCGCGAACTGCGCGTGGCCGTTGCGCGGGTTGCGGTCCACGACCGCCTTGGCGGCCTCAAAATACGACCGCGCGCTCCCTGCTTCGCTCGCCGGCATCGCCGCCGACAGGCCAAGCAAACGCTCAACGCCAGCAGCGAGCCCGGTCTCACCAGCCTGCACAAGGTGTCCGCAACCGCCTGCGAGGTCCCCGCTCTCCGCGAGCAGGGCGCCGAGGTTGACGTGCGCGTCGACGTGCGAGCGGTCGCTCGGCGGACACGCGAGCGCGCGCTCATAGGCATCGCGCGCCGCGTCTGCGTTTCGATGCAGCTCCAGCGCGGCGCCGTAGAGGACGTGCGTGGGGCCGAAGCCTGGATTTAGCGAGATCGCGTGCTCATAGCGCGCCAACGCGTCTTCCAGCTTGCGCTCTCGCGTCAGCGCCAAGGCGAGCTCAGACTGGCTGTAGAAGTCGTCGGGCGCGATGGCCGCGAGCGCGTCGACGCGCTCGCGCGGCGGGATCGGATCTGCGGTGAAGACCAGCGCGCCGAGCGGCAAGAAGAACGCCGACCAAGCAGCCGCGTGGCGGGCGCCTGGCACGACCGCCGCTCGCAGCCCGTGCTGGATGCCAAGGTCTGCGCCGAGCGCGCTCTCGCGCGCCTTCCAGATGAATCCGTCGTAGTAGTAGTGGAGCAGCGCCAGCGTCACGAAGACGCCGAGCCAGACGTTGCGCGTCATGCCAGCGTCAAAGCTGTGTCGGCCGAATGCGTCGACGCCGCCGAGCGCGACCATCGTCCCGATGAAGACCGCCGCCGCCAGCCAGGAAGGCCGGAACATCGACCGCATCCAACGCGTCACTCCGGGCCTGCGGCTCCGGCCTTGGCATGTGATCCACGTGATCGCGAAGTACTGGACGTCGTGGAACAGTTCGTAGAGCACGTGCGCGATCAGCACGTTGGGCAGCCACGCGAAGGCGAACCAGTAGTAGCCGATGGTCGTGACGTGCATGAGCTGCTTCTGCCAGCTCCAAGGCCGCCCCGCGACGATCGTCGCGACGAGGTTCGCGACGTAGGCGACCGCGACGACGAGCACGCCGACGCCGACGACCGATTGCAGCGTCGCGACGGTCGCGGGCGCGGGCAAGGTCATGCCAGCGTCGAGCGCGAGCTTGCCGAAGGTCGCGACCGCGCCGTCGGTCAGCGTCGCGGTACCGACGAAGCCTGCCACGACGAGCGCCTTGTCGAGCAGGGCCGTCCGCGCGTCGAACGAGCCCACCTTGCTGTCATAGATCCGCGCGAAGCCAAACGCCTGCGCCAGCCAGTGCCAGAACGCCCAAGCCGTGACCACGACCATCAGCTGCGCTCCGTATCCACCGACGAACATGCCCACGCACGTCAACGCGAGCACCACGGGTGCTGCCACGAAGCGCACCCGGAAGCGCGCGAACAGCTCGCGGTCCCCGTACGCGCGGACGAAGGTCGCGAAGTAGTGACCCGTCGCCGTCAGCAAGATCAGCTGCGCCATGACGACCGGACCCCAGGCGTCGTTCGCTGCCGCGACCAGCGGCCAGGTCAGGAAGGGGACGCAGAGGATGAGCGCGAAGTCGAAGGACGGCGATCGAAACCACGGCGACGCGGTCGTTGCTGGAGGGCTAGCGCTGCTCATAGGGCCAGTCCTTCGTATCGGACGAACGGGCGTGCCGACCATAGCTCCCGAGCCCCATTCGGGCGCTTGCAGACCCCGTCGTGATACGGCGCGGCCGGATCCTCACGGCGCGACGTGCAGCGTGTACCAGGCCACGCGGTTCGCCAGCGCGCGCCCATCGGCCGCGGGGACGTCCACCGTCAACTCGTAGACGAAGCCGGCCTTCAGCTCGAGGTCGAGGTGCACGGACCGCGCCTGCGGCCCCATCGTCGCCGATGCCACCGCGACGTCGGCCTTGTCGAGCTTCGGCGACCCGTAGCCGGGGTAGTGCTTATAGCGCCAGCGCTTCACCTGATACCGCCCCGGCTCGGAAGCGCGATCGCGGTCCGCAGGGCTCGTGAAGTGGACGTCGAACCCGCCCTTCGCCGCGGCGACGCGGGACAGCTCGAACGGGATCGTCCGGCCGTCCCAGACAACGCGCTGCAAGCCGAACCGCGCCGGGCCGCGTGAACCCCAGCCGCGCCCGGTCTGACCGACCCACAAGCTGCCGTCGCGAGCGAAGCGCGCGCGCACGACGCCGGTCTGGAGGTGGTCGATGAAGTTGATCGCGCAGCCCTGGTAGCGGCCGCCGACGCGGTCCAGCACGATGCGGAAGACGTTGGAGCGCGTCTGGTCCCCGCAAAACAGCTGGCCGGTGAACGGGCCGAAGCGGCCGCCCGTGGCGTCCAGGATCGGCTCGCCTGGAGAGTTCGCGAGGTCACCGTGCGGGAACCAAACGGCTGGCTCGCGGCGCAGCTCCCCGTAGCGCGCGACCGGGATGGCGTTGAGGTCTTTGCCGCGATAGTCGGGGTCGTCGGTCAGCGATGAGGGGTGGCCGTGGAAGTCGCCGCGCGCCATCACGTGTAGGCAAGAGGTCGCGACCCAGTCACCCTGGTTGTCCGTGCACAGCAGCTCCCCGGCGGGGCCCAAGCCGATGCCCGCGGGGGAGCGAAGCCCGCTCGACCACGGCTCGAAGACGCCATCCGGAGAGATCCGGAAAGACCAGCCGCGGTATTCGGCGGCGCGACCCATCTTGCAGTCGTGGACGCGCGCGACGTCCCACTTGTCGCTGCCCGCCCAGCCGGGCCAGCTGAGCGCCGTGTTGAGGGTGCCGTAGAAGTACCCGTCTGCGTCGCGCACCAACCCGTAGGCATACTCGTGGTAGTTGTCCGTGAGCCCCCACGCCGCACACACGGTCCGGAAGCGGTCGGCGCGGCCGTCCCGGTCCTCGTCGATCAGCTCGGTCAGCTCGCCGCGCTGCACGCAGAACACCTGCCTGGTCTTCGGGTCGACGTAGACGCCGAGCGGCTCGTGCAGACCGTCCGCGAACAGCTGCCACTGGTCGCCGATCAAGGACCACACCTGGCCTTCGCGCGTGCTGACGAAGAGCGCGCCGTCCGCCGCGAACGACATCCCGCCGACGCCGAACGCGCGCCCCGCGGGCGTCTGGACAGTCTCGACTCGGTAGCCGTCAGGGCTGACGCTCGGCTGTTGCGCGCCTACGTCGGGGATCGCAGCGGCAGAGACGAGCAGCAAGGGCAGAGCGCGGATCATCGGACGTCCTCACGGTTACGAACGGTCACTTGGAGAGTCTTGGTGCCGGCGTCGACGTCGAGCTGGCCGTCGCGGAGTTCGCCGAGCGGAGATGAGAGCGCCAGGCCGCTAGGAGCGACGATGAATCGCAGCGGCTCTTCGAGCGGGCGCGCGAAGGAGAGCGTGTAGGTGAGCCCCACGCCGCTGGGCGCCGGCGCGATGGACCAGGTCAAAGGTAGCCCGCCCCACTCGAGCTCGAACGTCGGCGTCCCCTTGACGCGATACCCGCAGAACTTGGCAGGTCGCTCAGCCCCGTCCGCGCCGCGCAGCGGGAAGCCCACGTCGCCGACGCCAAAGCGCACCCCGAGCGTCTTGCACGGGCGTCCGCCGCGACCGTCGCGGTCGGGGCTGACGTCTAAGAACGCGCCAGCCCAGCCAAACTGCACCGAGCAGCGCGCGGCGTCGAACGCGTAGTTCATCCCGCCTGGCAACCCGACGGCGATCGTCCGCGCGCTCGCGCCTTCGACGTGCACGCGCATGACGACCGCGTGGTCAATCACCGCGATCGGCGTGACGCGGGGCGGCGCCTTGGTGCGCGTCGAGAGGTCGCGGCGCTTGCCGTCAGGACCCGCGTAGGCGAAGTCTAGGACCTGGCCGCCGCCACCTTGGAAGAACTCGAGGCGCAGCTGATGCGGGCCAGCTGCCAAGACCACTTCCCCGCGCTGTTCCTTAGCCGCGCCGTGCACGCCGTCGTAGGCGACCACCTCGCGGTCATCGATGAAGACCCGCGTCCCGTCGTCGCTGTTCAAAAAGAATGTGTGCTTGCCAGCCTTGGCTGCCTCGATGCTGCCGGTGAAGACGGCGCCGTAGTTTTGACGCTCGCCGAGCGGACCCAGCGCGAGCATGCCCGACTCGAGCTCCCCCTCACGGAACGGCGTCAGCGCGGAGAAGTCCGGGAGCTTGCTCCACTTGCCGCGGAACACGCGGTAGCGGAGGTTGCTGACCGGGACCTTGGCGCCCCTCTTCGCGACGGCGCCGACGCGCAGGATCCCCTTCATGGTGAACGAGTGCCCCGGCAGGGTGCAGACGTAGGGGTAGTCACCAGCGACCTCAGGGGCGCGGAACCAGATCGTGTCGCGCTGGTCCAAGAAGATCGCCTTCGTGCTAGCGAGCACGTCGTCGACCGGCGGGACGTAGTGCAGCTCGCTCGCCTTCGCGCCGAGCTGCAGCGTCGCGGCGGCGACCTCCGCGGCCACGCCATCGCCACGCTTGCACAGCACAAAGTTGTGCTGCATCGCGTCGGTGTTCACGAGCGTCAGCTTGACCTTGCTGCCTGGCGCGACCGCGAGCGTTTCTTTGTCAAACCGGAGCTGGCCCGGCAAGACCCCGAGCTCGATCTCGTGGTCGACGGCGTCGAACCCCGCGGGCGGCGCCTGGGCGAAGAGGGCGCCGGACAGCGCCGCGAGCATGAGGGCATGATGCATGGAGAGACGGGGCACGCTCCCCACCAGACCGGTCCAGGCTCACAGCGACCGAGTTCCTCGCTGCTTCCGCGCGACGTCCAGGCTCCCTCGCCGAACCGCGACGCCGGCCGCCAATGTCTGGCGGCGCAGCGCCTGAGAGTGGTAGGCCCTGCAGGACTCGAACCTGCAACCAAGCGGGTATGAGCCGCCGGCTCTAACCAATTGAGCTAAGGGCCCCCAGATTGGCTGCGGTATACCATGCCGCACGGACTGCACGTGACCAAGCTCGACCATCAAGCACTGCTGCCGCGGCTGCGCGCGCTGCAGCTGGAGATCCGCGCCGCGCTCTGCGAACACGTGCAGGCCCAGGCCGTCGAGAGCTTGGCGCGGCCGGTCCGAGACGACGACGGAGACACGATTTTTGCCATCGACGTCGCCGTCGAAGAGCTGCTGCTCCAGCGCTGCGAAGAGTGGGGTCGCGAACAGCACTTCACGGTCGTTGGCGAGGGCTTGCCGACTGGCGGGGTGGAGTTCGGGGTGGCGGGCCGCGGCGGCCCCGCGTTCCGCTTGCTGGTCGATCCGATCGACGGCACCCGCGGCCTGATGTTCGACAAGCGCAGCGGCTGGTGCCTAATGGGCGCCGCGCCGGACCGCGGCGAAGAGACGCGGCTGCAAGACGTCGAGGTCGCCGTGATGACGGAGCTGCCGACGACGCGCCAACACATCGCCGACGTGATCTGGGCGGTCGCTGACGCCGAGACCCGCGCCGAGCGCCACGACTTGGTCCGCGGCACGGCGCAGGCGTTGCCGCTGCGGCCGAGCAACGCCGCCGACCTTCGGCACGGCTTCGCCTCCGTCGCGAACTACTTCCCCGGCGGCAAGGCGCTGATCGCGGGGCTGGACGAGGCGATCGTCCGCCGCGCCATGGGCGGCTGGGACCCGCAGAAGGCCGAGGTCTACTCGGACCAGTACATCTGCACTGGCGGACAGCTCGCCGAGATCTTGCTGGGCCGCGACCGCTTCGTGCTCGACGTCCGCCCGCTCGTTTACGAGAAGCTCGGCGTCGAGTCCGCGCTCGCGTGCCGGCCTTACGACCTCGCCGCTTGGCTCACGGGACCGCAGGCGGGCTGCGTGGTCTGCGACCCGTTCGGCGCGCCGCTCGACGCGCCGCTCGACGTCACGACCAACATGTCGTTCGCGCTCTACAGCAGCCGCGCGCTCTTCGAAGCGCTCGCGCCGATCGTGCGAGAAGAGGTCGAGCGCGCGCTCTGCTGAGGGCGCTGCTACCGCCGCCAGCCGTCGACCTGCACGACGCGGTCCTCTTCGGCGATCCACGCGGACAGCTTGCCGCTGTAGACGCAGCCGGTGTCTAAGCCGACGCAGCGCGGGCGCACGACGAGCCCGCGGCGCGCCCAGTGCCCGAACACCACGCGCTTGCGGCCGCGGTAGAAGTCGTCCCACGGCCGATACGGCGGGCCCGGCGGCGGCCAATCGCGCGGCGGCCGCGCCCCGCGCGCGTCGCAGTAGCGCACGTTGACGGCGTAGTCGACGTCGCCGCCGCCCAGGGTCTCGAGGTGAGCCTCCTCCCACTCAGGGTGCAGGCCCGCGTGCACCGCGATCACGTCTTCGTCGACGCGGACGAGCGGCTGCGCGCGGAGCCACTCCCGATGCGCGACCGAGCCCTTGCCCTGGTCCAGCCAGTGCAGGTCGTGGTTACCGAGCACAGGCTGCGCCTCGACGTCGATCAGCAGGTCCAACACCCCTTCGGAGTCCGGCCCCTTATTGACCATGTCGCCGACGGGCACGAGGACGTCGCGCCCGCGCGCGAAGTCCGCCGCCTCAAGCAGCGCGCGGAGCTGCGCGAGGCAGCCCTGGATGTCACCGACGAAGATCCTTCGCATGTTGCGTGCCCAGCGTGCATTGTTGCGATCGGCGACCCGCAGGCAACGGTCTGCCTGTCGCCGCTGCGTTCATGACCCGACTCGTTCGCGCCGCTACTTCGATCTCTGCGATCACGCTGCTATCGCGCGTGCTCGGCCTGTTCCGCGACCGGTTGATGGCGCAGACGCTCGGAGCAGGGTGGGTCCAAGGCGTCTTCCTGCTGGCGTGGATGATGCCCAACCTGATGCGCCGGCTCCTCGGAGAAGGCGCCCTCTCTGCGGCCTTGATCCCGCAATACGCGCGGATCCAAAAGGAAGACCCCGCCAAGGCGAGGCGCCTCCTCGAAGAGGTCATGGGCGCGGTCGTGACCATCCTCGGCCCGATCTGCGTCGTCGTCGCGATCGCCAGCCTCTTGATCCCGACCGAGTGGTTCCCCGTGCCCGACGCCGGCGGCCCTGAGTCCATCCGGCTGCTGCTGGCGCTCAACGCGGTGCTGTTCGCGTACTCCTTACCGATCTGCCTCGCGGCGCTCGCCGCGGGCGCCCTCAACACGCTCGGTTCGTTCGCGCTGCCAGCGTCGATCCCCGTCGCGCTCAACGTGATCTGGATCGCCGCGCTCACGGCCGCGCAGCCGCTCGGCTTTACGGTCGACACCGAGGTCGCGACGTTCGCAGCCTGGAGCCTCCTCGTCGGCGGCGGCGTTCAGCTGCTCATCGTGCTCGCCCCGCTGCGGCGACGCGGCGCGCTCGGCCGACCGCGTCTCGGGCTTCCCAAGCGCGGCACTCCGGCGTTCCACGTCTTCGTGATGATGGGGCCGACTGTCCTTGGGATGTCGCTCAACCAGGTCAGCAGCCTCTTGGACCAACTGCTGGCCTACTGCGTGGTCGCGCCCGGCGCGAACATGTACGTCTACCTCTCCAACCGCCTGCTGCTGTTTCCGCACGCGCTGACCGCGCTCGCCGTCGCCGTCGCGGTCTTCCCGCGGCTCGCGAGCGAGGCGGACAGCGACGGGCGGCGGGCGATGCGGAGGACGCTCGACCTCGCCGCGTCAGCGACGGTGCTCGTCACGCTCCCCGCCGCGATGGGCCTCATCCTGCTCGCAGACGACGTGATCGACGTGCTCTTCGTCGGCGGCCGCTTCGGCCCGGACGAGATCGCGCCGACCGCGCTCACGGCGATCTGCCTCGTCGCCGGGCTGCCGTTCCTCGGGCTGGCGCAGCTGTATGCGCGGGCCTTCTACGCGGTCGAGGACCCCGCGACGCCCGCGCGGACCGCTGGCCAGATGGTGCTCCTCAATGCAGCGGCCAGCGTCACGCTGCTCTACACCACCAACCTCGGGACCGCCGCGCTGACGCTCGCCAGCACCGTCGCGTCGGCAGGGAACGCGTTCCTGCTCGCGCGCCGCTTCCGGCGGCACGCGCCGCACGCCGAGGGCATCGGGCAGGCGTGGCTACGTTCGATCGCCGCCACCGCCGCGATGTGCGCGGTCGTCCCCTTCGTCCAGGTCGCTGACGAGGACGCGTCGCTGCTGTGGCGCGCGGTCGGTGACTTGGCGCTGCCGATCGGGCTCGGCGTCGCGGTCTACGTCGGCGCGCACGCGCTGATGCGCTCGCCCGAGCTACGGGCCTTGCGCCGGCGCTAGCGAGTCACTCCACGCGCTCAAACTCTAGCCAGGACTGCTGTCCTTGCATCACGCGGAGGCCGCCCACGACGGCCCGGATGACCCGCGCTTCTTGCTTGCCGTCTTTGACGAAGTGCAAGTCGCCGGCGCTGTCGGAGTACCAGTCGAGCCGCGCCGTGGTCCGCACCCCATCCGCCGTCGGGCGCCACTCCCGCACCCCAGCGTTCACCAGCGGATGCTCCTCGTCAGGCCCCGCTGCGGCGAGGTTGAGGAAGAGGTGCCGGTTGGTGATAGCGAGGTATCCCTTGCTGGGCTTGCTGTCCCGGATGCCGTTCATGACGCGTCCGGTGAGCCGGTACACGCCTTCGTATGCATGTGGCTTGGGTTTGCCGACGACGCGCTCAGCAGGCGCCGCTGGCTTCTCGCTCGGCTTTGGATCCTGCAGCGCGAACGCGCTGACCAAGGAGAGCAACAGCAAGAGGTGTCTGGGTTGCATATTGGAGCTCATCGTTCGAGGAGGAGTTCGACGCGTTCGTGACGTTCACCAGCGACCAAGGTCAGGCTCCGCGACGCGAACAACGGCGGCGCGCGGCGGCGCTTTGGGCGCCACTGCGCCTTGATCGTCCGCGCCCCCGGGGTCAGGTTCTCCAACACGAAGACCCCGTCTCCATCGGTGCGCACGGCGTGGCGCTCCCCGATCCAGACCAGCGCGTTCGGCCGCGGCTCTAGATCCTCGCCCAGCACCCTGCCGGTGACGACGGCGCCGCGCACCACCTCAACCTCGAACCCGCCGCCGCGCTTGGTCCGGGCCTCCGTCTGCGCCAACATCGGCGGCAAGCCGTACACCAAGACCCGCGCCTCTACGTCCGGCGCGATGTGGTCTAGCACGACCTCACCGTCGCTGCCTGGTCGCGCCTGCACGCCGGGGAGGCCCCGCGCCAGCACCAAGAAGTCCTCAGGCTTCACGCCTGCTCCGGGCTCGACCAGGAGCCGCCCCGCGCGCGCCGGAGCGCGCGACATGTTCACCAGCGCTCGCTGTTCTGGATGCGCGCCGAGGTCGAAGATGCGCTGATGCGCGACCTCGAAGCCCGCGGCGATGACGCGCAGCCCGAGCACGTCGAGCTCACCGTCGAATCCAGACACCGTGAACGAGCCGTCCTCGTCCGTGCGCGTCCGCGCGAGGTCTACGCCGTGCTCGCCCCCGCCCATCACGACGACCTCTGCGTCTACGACGGGGAGGAACCCCGTGCAGCGCCATCCCATGCACCAGTAGTACACGGGCTCGCCGACGCGCCCGCTGATCGACGCAGGCGCGCGCAGCGGGATCTCCGGCATCGCCGCGCCGAGCTGCACCCGGGCGAACCCAGCGCCGAACCCCTCGCACACATAGCGCACGACGCTGCGCTCAGGCACGAGGTCCTCACCGACCGTGATCTCCTCGCCCGCTAGCGACGCCTGCCCGAGCGGCGGCGGCGGGGACGGCGCCGTGAACGCGAGCTGGTTAGGAAAGAAGGTGAGCTCGATCTCGGGGCGCGCGCCGTGGGGGGCGACGAACCGCAACACCGCGTGATGATCCCTATGCCAGCGCACGCCCGCCCAGCTGCCGGCGACGACGGAGACGACCAGGGCCGTCCACAAAATCGGTCGCCAAGGCCGAGTGCGTCGCGCGCTGCGTCGGGTGCGGGGGCTTGCCACACCTGGGACGATACCGTTCGCTCGTCTGTATGTGGATCTACCTGCTCCGCCACGGCGTCGCCGAGGCCTCGCGGCCAGGCTTGGCGGACGAGGACCGCGCGCTCACCCGAGACGGGCTCGGAGGTCTGCACGCTGCGAGCCGTGCCTGGGGGCGCCTCGTCACCGCGCCCAGCGCGGTCTTTTGCAGCCCCTACGCGCGCGCGCGACAGACCGCCGATGTGTTCTCCCAGGCGGCGGCTCCGAGCGCGGCGCTCCGGGTCGACGCCAGTTACACCCCCAGTGCGGACCCCGCCCGCGCGATCGCACAGCTCGAAGAGGAGATGCTCTCCCAGACAGAGAGCGTCGCGGTCATCGGCCACGAGCCGCACCTCGGCTACCTGCTCGGCTCGCTCCTCAGCGCGCAGCCGCGACAGTCCGTCCCGCTCAACACCGGCATGCTCGTCGGCGTGCAGACGGAGGGGGCGACGAGCCTGGTCGCCGGGCTGCGGTTCGCGCTGAGCCAGGAGGCGGCCGCGAGCCTCACTTAGGCCGCGCGACCAGCTTGAGCTCCTTGGCGCCGCTCGCGCCGACGTCGATGACGCCGCACGCGTAGATAACGCGCTCCCCGCCCTTCACGCCGACCATGAGCTCCAGCTCGTAGCGTCCCGGGAAGACCTCGTCGGTCGAGAAGCTGCCGTCCTTGTCGACGCCGAAGCCCATGCTCACGGGCCCCTCGTTGGGCGGCGCGACCGGGTCCAACCGCTTCACCACCATGTAGCGCCAGCGGCCCTTGTCCGTCACCGCGGTCATATCCACGCTGCCGGTGGTCATCACCTTCTCCTTCAGCTCGATCACGAGCCCCGTGACCGGCTGCGCGGCGCGCACCTCGATCTTGGTGAGCTGCGCCTCGTACGACTGCTCGTCGTCGCCGCCCTCGACCCGGATCGTGTAGGTGCCTTCAGCGCAGTCCTTGAAGGTGAACGTGCCGTCGTCGTTCGTGCCGATGTACTTGCGCACGCGACCCTCAAAGCCGCGCTCGCCGAGCTGCGCGCGCGCCTGCACGAAGACCTTGCCTGCGGGGCTGCCGTCGGGGAGGTAGACGACGCCGCTGATCGACGACGTGTTGATGTCGACCGTCAGCTCCTTGGGCTCTCCCTCGGCGAGCTCGATCTTCTGCGACCACATGGCTTGGCCCGGCCCCATGAACATGCCGCCCTCGCCCCCCATGATGGAGACGCTGCCTCCGCCAGCAGAGACGATGCCGAGGTCAAAGCGCCCACGCTCATCGACCTCGCCGGCGAAGCGGTTGCCGTTGAGCCGGGCGACGACCGTGTAGCCCTCGCCCGATCGGCCGTTGACCGTCACCGACCCCATCAGCTGCGCGGTCGGACCCTCGAGCGGCTTGTCACCCACCTCGAGGCGAACCTCTGCTTGTTGACCCGAGACGATCTCGACCGTCTCGCTCGGCATCTTCGAGTCAATGAACATCGCCTGCGCGATCTCGAACATCGAGCCGGGCGAGCGCAGCGTCTCGACCGAACTGAACGCGGCGACCCAATACCTGCCCGGCTGAAGGTTGCTGACGACGAACGTGCCGTCCAGGCCCGCCGTGATCATCTGGGGGACGCTCTCGAGCGGGCCCCGCGGGCCGCGGCTGCGGCGGTGCATTACGGCGACGCTGAACTTCCCGGGCAGCGGCGGCTTGCCGTTCTCGCTGAGGAAGCCGCGCAGCGTGCCCGGACGGATCATCGTCATCAGGAGCTCCGCGCCTTGCTCAGCCTCCCCGTGCACGACGCCCCAGAGCGGGTGGTCCGCGCTGACGCGCAGCGACGTCGCGCGGATCTTGTCGATCCTCACGCGCCCTTCGGCGTCGGTGCGCCCGCAGTTGACCGGCATCTCGACGACCCGATCGCCGCGCGGCTCCGCGTAGATCGCGACGTTTCGGATCGGCTCTAGCTCCTGGTTGACGACCCGCACGGAGAAGACGTTCGGCGCCTTGAGCTTGACAGCGGCGGCGACGTCCGCGTCGACGATCTCGAAGACAGCGGAGCCCGTCGCCTGCCCGTCGACGTCGGCCAGCAACGTGTAGGTCCCCGCGTGTAGGTCAGTGATCACCCAGCGCCCATCGTCGGCGCGCTTCACGCGATCGTCGAGCGTCACCGCGGGCGCGAGCCCCATCATGTACATCTCGGCGGCGCCGTCGCCCTTGCGGCCGCGGAGGAGGCGGAAGCGCGCGTCTTTGACCTCGCCGCCGTCCTCGCGCTGGACGCTCACTGCGGCGGAGTACATCGCAGGCAGCGTGACGATGACGTCGCCGTTGATGGACTGCGGCTCGGCGACCACCCAGGCGTGCTTCGGGGACCGCCGCGCCGCGACGGTCACTTTGCCTGGCGCGAAGCCCGTCCCGTCGATCTCGCCGTCCGCGTTGGTCTCGCCGAGGAGCTGCGCGAGGTCGACCGGGACCATCGAGATCGTCGATCCGGCGGCCACCTCTGCGCCTGCGATCGGCTCGCCCTTGGTGTCGAGCACCTTGGCGTAGAGCTCCTCCCCGAAGCGCATCCCGACGCGTCCCACGTTCTTCTCTTGCCCCGCGCGCACCATCACGCTGTCGCGCACAAACGAGAGGTGCTCTCTCGCGGTCACGGCGAACATGTTGCTCCCCGGCATCACGCCGACCAGCCGGAACGAGCCGTCCTCAGCGGAGCGAGTCGTCGGGATCGGGAACTCATCGAAGATGCGCTTCACCCACGGCGGCATCGGGATCACCTGGACCGGCGCCCGCTCTTCACGGATCAGCAGCGCACCCTCTGGGTCGAAGCGCGCCGCGGGGAAGAACCGCGCGAGCGCGCCGGGGATGTCGACCGCGCGCACCAGCGCGCCCGCCAAGCGCTCCCCGTCTCCGTCATAGACGACGCCCGTGATGACGCCGGCGTCATTCAAGACGACGTCGCCGAGGTCGACGATCTCGCCCGGCGAAGGCGCCTTGCTCAGGACTTGGTGGGTCGGTGCGTCGCTGCCGATGCCGGCGAACATCAGATAGAAGCCGCGCGGCCAGACCCCCGTGATCTGGAAGCGACCGTCTTCACCAGTCACGGCCTCGCCCGCGACCAGCTGCGGCGTGAAGTCGGCCGGCTCTGCGAACAGGTCTGCCTGCATGTTGAGCACGGAGTCCATGGCGCCGCGATAGATGCGCACGCCGGTCTCCGGCACGGGCGTCTTGCGGTGGTCGACCACGCGGCCGCGGAAGCCGCACAGGCCAGCGCGGATGTCCGGATCATCCAGCAGCGGGTCGCCGACCGTGCCCAGCGCCTCGCGCACGGACGCCTCACCGCCCGCGCCGACGCCGCCGCTAGCTGCCGACGTCTGCAGCCCAGCCTCGGCATCCTCCGCCTGGCCGACCGCCGGCGGCGTGACAGGGGCAGGCGTCGAGCTGCCGAGCAGCCACCAGAGGCTGCCGGCGATCAGGGCGATCAGGGCGAACAAGCTGAGGGCGATCGAGCGCTGCATGGTGATTCGGGGTTGGGCAGGTCTGGGTGGCCGACCGGCCCCAGATTCTGCCGCCAGATCTCGGAGCCGGGCGGATTATTCAGGCGCAGCGGCGTGCGCGCGCCACATCGCGAGCGTCGCGAGCACGATCGCGTGATCGATGGCGCCCCGCCGAACGTAGTCATCGATTTCGTCCATGGGCACGGGCACGACCTCGATGTCCTCGCCGAGATCCTGCTGGAGCTCCCCGACGTGCGTGCAGCCCTCGGCCAGGAAGACGAAGCAGCGGTTGGTCATGAACGCCGGGTTCGGGTTGTTGTCGCCGAGCGATGTCCAGTGCGCCGAAGAGTGTCCGGTCTCCTCACGGAGTTCCCGCACCGCTGCCTGCTGCGGATCGTCCTCGTGTGGATCGATCAAGCCGCCTGGGAGCTCAAGCGACACCCGCTCGCTGCCGTGGCGCCACTGCCGGATGAACAAGACCTCGCCGGCGTCGGTGACCGGGACGATGTTGACCCAATTCGCGGTGTCGAGCAGGAAGAACGGGATCTCTACGCCGGTCCGCGGAGAACGCTGCCGCGACCGTCGCACGTGAAAGACGAGGTGCTTCGCCAACACCTCATCGCCGAGCTTCTCCCAGGGCTGGGTCATCTTCCGAGTTCGATTCCTTGCACGCGCTGGCCAGCGACCGCGGTGGCCTCTGCCTCGAGCGGGCGCGCGCCGCCGACCATCAGGACGCCCGGCCCGAAGTGCGTCGTCTCAAGCACAAAGGCGCCCGCGGCGTCTGTCTTGATCACGTTTGGTAGCTCCAGCGCCGCGCCCTCGAGGACGCGGCGTCCCGGCAGCGCCCGGGATGTCGGCGGGTTCGTCGCGTTCCAGCGTACGGACGCACCCGCGACCGGGAAGCCGCCTGCGCTGAGCAGCACGCCCTCGAGCGTGGCCGTGATGCCCGCCTCGACGCGCGCGCGGGCGACGGCTGGCAGCAGGTCGTAGTTCGCGAACGCCCCGCCGGGCTCTACGAGCTCCGCGTAGGTCACGAAGCCCGGCGCCTGGATCATCAGCCGCGCCGCGATGTCGCCTGCCGCCTGCAGCTCAAATTGCCCATCGGCGCCGGTCCGCGCTGTCACCGCGCCGCCGCCAGCGACCTGCCAGATCACCGTCGCGCCCGCGACCGGATCCAGCGTCGGGCGCGCGCGCACCAGCCCGCGCAGCGGCGTGCGCCGGAGCGGCTCGAGCTGCACTTGGTTGGCTGCAGAGGGCGCCGCGACCCCTTCGACGGCCGCCGGTCGGTGCAGGTCGTGGCGCACGAGCAGCGTCCGCGCGCCGCGCAGCAGCGGCCCGAGCTGGAACGCGCCGTCATCTCCAGTCACCGCTGCCAACCCGAGCGGGTCGCCGCCCTGGACCGTGACGGTCGCGCCCGCGAGCGGCGCGCCCCGGTCCCCGCGCACGACCCCTGCGATGACCGCGCCGGTGGTGACCCGCACGACCTGCACCGGCGGCTCCGGGCCGACGGCGACCGTGACCATCGCCGCGCCGACGCCCCCGGTGGTAGAGCCGACCTCGAGCCGGTATTCGCCCGTCGCCGCGAAGCGCACCGACAGCAGCGCGTCCGCTGCGCGGTAGACGTGGTCGTCCTTCGCGCCTGCGTGCAGGTATTGACCTCGACTCACCGGCTTACGCGCCATCATCTGGTGCTCGGACCAAGCGCGCTGCGCGACGTCGTCGAGCGTCGACGCGCGGCAGCAGTCGACCAGCGCTGCGCCCGCGACCGGTCGAACGCGAACAAAAGGGGTAGGCACCGGCGCGCCGTCTTCGTCCTCGAAGGCGAAGCGTCGGACGCAAGACCACGCGTCGCGGACGAGCCGCACGCGCTGCGGGTTCTGCGCGTCGCTCCCCGGGCGGGCGGGCGCGAGCCGCAGCAAGTAGCCCTCGCAGACGACCGCCAGCTGGGCAGGCTCGGCCAGCGGCACGAAGGCGAGGCCCTGATCATCGGTGAAGGCGAGGTCGGCGCCGCTCAGCAACCTCCTCACGACCGCGCCGGCGACCGGCCGCTCGCTCTCATGATCGACGACGCGCAAGCACACCGTCGGCCGATCCGCGAGCTCCCCCGGGTCGATGTCGACGGCCGCGGTGCGCGTCGCGATGACGCCATCAGGCAGCGCCTGGGCGCGTGGTGAGACAGGCGGCGCCGAGGTCGCGCGCGTGATCGCCCCCCCAGAAGCTCCCGGCGGTAGCGCGACTCCTCCGCCCGCGGCGAAGAGCCAGAGGCCCGCGCCGCAGAGCGCGGCGAGCGTCAACAGCAACAGCGCAGCACGCATGACAGGCGCGCCAGCATACCGCGGGCCTTATGCTGCCCGGCGGATGTCCTCGACGAACGCCAGGATCAACGCGCTCTGGGTGCTGCTGCTCGCGTGCGCGCTCGCGGCGGCTTGCTGGTTCGCGTACGCGGTCAGCCAACGCCTGCTCTACCCCCATGAGCTCGAGTGGATGGAAGGCGCGCTCGCGGACCACGCCGCCCGGGTCGCCGACGGCTTGCCGCTGTACTGCGAGCCGACCGCCGAGCACGTGCCGTTCCTCTACTCGCCGCTGCTGTTCTGGCTCGGTGGCCTCGGCATGTCGCTCGGCTTCGACGGCGTCCTCGCGCTGCGCCTCATCGCGCTCGGCTTCTCCGTCGGCACCGCGATGCTGATCGGGCATTGGGTCCGGGTCGAGTCAGGGAAGCTGATCCCAGGGTTGGTGGCGACCGGCTTGTTCCTCGCCGGCTACGGCTGGCTGGCGTGGTGGTACGACCTCGCGCGCAACGACTCGCTGTTCGTGTTCCTCGCGCTGGCCACGGCGTACCAGCTGCGCCACGGCGGCGCGCGCCGCTGGCTCTGGGCCGGGCTGCTCGCAGCCGCCGCGCTGCTCGCCAAGCAGTCGGCCCTCATGTGGCTGCCAGCGGTCGGCGTCGGCTGCTTGTGCTGTGACTGGCGCGTCGCGTGCAAGTTCGGCCTCGCGAGCGTCGTCGCCATGAGCGGCGCGGTCGGCCTCCTGCACCTCGGCACGGACGGCTGGTCGACCTTCTACCTGTTTGAGATGCCGAGCCACCACGGGGTGGTCGGGGACCGCAAGCTTGGCTTTTGGACGGAAGACCTCGTGCCGATGTATCCGCTCGTCGCGCTCGGGCTCGGCGGCTTCCTCTCGCGAGCGCGCGCCCAGCGCGGCCCTGCGCTCTACCTCGCCGCAGTCGGCAGCGGGGCCTTGTTGACCTCCTACTTGTCGCGGATGCACGTCGGCGGGTTCGAGAACGTGATGATGTACGGCTTCGCTGGCGCCTGCCTGCTCGGCGGCGTCGCCGCAGCGAGCGAGGCGCGGTGGCTACGCGAGGCGGGCCCTGCGCTCTTGCTGTTCCAGTTCGCGTGGCTCGGCGCCGCCGCGACCGACCGCGGCCTCGACACCCTGCTGCCGTCTGCTGCACACACGCGCGCACACGACGAGCTGCGCGAGCTCGTCGCCGCGCAGGACGGCCCGGTGTGGATCCCTGGGCACGGCCACATCGCATACCGCGCCGGCAAGGGCACGAGCGCGCACGGCCAAGCCATCTTCGACGTCATGCAGCTCCTGCCCAAGCTGCCGGACGGCATGTTCGACCTCGCCGCAGTGTCTGACCCGGCGAAGCTCGCGCACCTGCCGCCGCGCGCCCAGCGCGCTATCGAAGCCGTCATGACCAACACCGCAGCGGCGTTGGCAGAGCGACGATTCGCTGCGGTCATCATCGACGAGATCGGCGTCGGCATG